>CAMMAZ010000021.1 GCA_946493765.1 uncultured Clostridia bacterium
ACCCATAAAAAATATGCACCTCCAAAAGTGTCTAACTTTTGGGGTGCATATCATCTTTCCGCCTGTTTTTTATGCACAGTTTATGGATTTATGATTTGCGGCGCCGTTCATGAAATATTTACAAACAACCTCTTGACTTGAAGTAAACTCTAAGTTGTAAAATAGAAAATAAGTAATAAGACAAAAAATCACCGAAAAAATGATATCGGCAAATAAGGAGGAAACACAGATGAAAACAATGGAAAAAGAAGTGTTTGAAAAACAAAATGTGTTTGGGCTGGGTGCGGCAAACACCGCGTTCGCGCAGTATTTTATCGGAGAATCCTTTTTAAATCCGCTGACCAAGCCGGAATCCGGACTGTTTCTTGCAAATGTTACCTTTGAACCGGGCTGCCGGAACAATTGGCACATCCATCACGCCACAAAAGGCGGCGGGCAGATGCTCATTTGCACCGCGGGTGAAGGCTGGTATCAGGAAGAGGGCAAAGCGCCGGTGAGCCTTGTGCCGGGAACGGTGATCACCATCCCGCCGGAGGTCAAACACTGGCACGGCGCGAAAAAGGACAGCTGGTTCAGCCACATCGCGATCGAAGTGCCGGGAGAGAACACAAGCAACGAATGGTGCGAACCGGTCGACGATGTGCAATATGACAAACTCGAACAATAAAAAGGCAAAGCCGTTGTAAAAAAACTGAAAAGTTTTCCGCAATGACCGACCGATTTTCCGCCGGTTTATTTGCTGTACGCAAAAAATTTCAACGTTTCCACAAAAATCGAATATTTGACTTGATTTCAGTAAAAAAATTGCCGGGACTCACTTTTTTGTGAATCCCGGTTTCTTGTTATGGTGTTTTTTACAGTGCCTTTTCGTTATAGCCTTATAGCTGTTTCAAGGGCAATTCGCAATATGCTTTTGCGCATATCATTAGGCATCTTACCAAGAAGTCCAGCGTTCCATTTATTTCCATCAAGACAATCAGCAGTATATAAAAACTGATATACATTTATTTTTCTAAAGTTGCCGACTGCCATTACAGAAGCGCACTCCATCTCAACAACTGAGCAGCCATCTTTTTTTCGCGCTTCCATATTATTTTTTGTTTCACGATAAAAGCCATCGGTCGTCCAAGTTCTGGTTTTATAATATTGTACCCCTATTTCATCAAAAATTTCTGCGAGCCGATTGGCGGTTTTTATTTCTATATAATCACTAGGCGGTGCATAATGATAGCTGGTTCCCTCATCACGGTAAGCAAAAGTAGGAATGATTAAATTACCGCTTGTCACTTCCTTGTCGAGAGAACCGCAGGAACCGAAAAAGAGTACATTTTCTCCACCTTTAGCAATAATCTCTTCTAGCAATCCTCCAGACGCAGAACCTCCTAAGAGTGTTTGATAAAAGCCAATCTCTTTTCCCTTATATTCAAATTTGTATATTGGAACGACGATACCGCCGACCATATAGCTTATCTGTTGCAATTCATATGACGAAGTAAGTAAATCTGTAAACTTCCTTGAAAATACTGTAATAATTGTTTTAGGGAAATTTTCAACCTTCTCAATTAAATTTTGTGGTTTTATTATTTCTTCACTAATATTGTCAAATGAATTGATAATACTCATGACAGTCTCCTCGTATAATAAGTAGTTATTATTAAAGTGCCTCTGCAAGAACAAATATGCTACACTGTAAAAGAAAGGTACATATTTTATTCTTCCTTTATTTTATCCATATAGGCTTTAAAGCTCTGCTCGTTTTTATTGTCGCCAAACTGATAATAAACGGTATTTTTCAAATTGTCCGGCAGATATTGCTGTTTGACATAGTGGTTTTTGAATTCGTGCGGATATTGATAAAATTGCCCCTTGACCTTGGCGTCGGCGCCGTCGAAATGCTTGTTTTGCAGCTGCCGCGGCACCGATCCCGCCTTGCCGTTTTGCACATCCTGCATGGCAAGGTTGATCGCATTATAAGCGGAATTGGATTTTGGGGAAATCGCGGTGAGCACCACAGCGTCCGCTAAAGGAATGCGCGCTTCCGGCATGCCGACCATCAGCGCCGCATCCACCGCCGCTTTGACGATCGGGATAATCTGCGGATAAGCGAGCCCCACATCTTCGCAGGCGCACACCATCAGCCGCCGGCAGGCGCCCGCAAGGTCGCCGCCCTCCAAAAGCCGCGCCAAATAATGCACCGCGGCGTCCGGATCGGACCCGCGCATGGATTTTTGAAAAGCAGACAGCATGTCGTAATGCTCGTCTCCCTCGCGGTCATACCGCATACCGCTGCGCTGGGAAAGCGATACCGCTAAGTCTTTTGTGATCCGGCGTTTGCCGTCCGTTTCCGGGGCGGAGAGCGCGCACAGCTCCGCCGCGTTCATCGCTTTTCGCACGTCACCGCCGCAGCGGGAGGCGATCGTTTCCACCGTGCCGTCCTCGATGTCCAGCCCGCCGTATTCCTGTTCAAGATAGGAAAACGCGCGCCGGATCGCCGGTTCGATCTGCTTTGCCGTGACCGGTTTGAATTCAAAAACAGTGCAGCGGCTGAGCACCGCGCCATAAACATAAAAATATGGATTTTCGGTGGTCGATGCGATCAGGGTGATCGATCCGTTTTCAATATATTGCAGCAGCGATTGCTGCTGCTTTTTGTTTAAATACTGAATTTCATCCAGATATAAAAGAATGCCGTTCATGCCCACCAGCGAATTGGTTTCCTCCACGATGTCGCGGATATCCGAGGTGGAACAGGAGGTACCGTTCAATTTATGCAGCCGCATATGCGCGTTTTGCGCGATAATGCTCGCCAGCGTCGTTTTGCCGATACCGGACGGGCCGTAAAAAATCATGTTGGGGGTCTGGCCGCTTTGAATGATGTTATAAAGCGGCTTGCCTTCTCCAATCAGATGCGGCTGGCCGACCATCTCATCGATGGATGTCGGCCGCAGACGTTCTGCCAATGGCGCTGACATGTTTTAACCTCCGCAGGATATCGATTCTAAAAATTTTTGAAAATAAAGCTGATAATTTTGCGCCAGCACATTCGCCCCCACAACCGACGGATGCACGCCGTCGGTCGTTACATACATAGCGTTGGCGGGTAAAAGTGTAAGACCCGGAACATAGAAAACACCGCTTTTTTCCGCCTGCGCTTTCACAACGGAGCGCATCCATTCGGTCTTTTGCGCACAACCGAAAATGTCGCTTCGGCAGCCGAAAAGATCAGTGCAGAAAACCGGCCGGCCGTCGGCCGCCATCGTTTCGATAAAATCTTTCACATGACTGGTAAATTCCGATTCGGAATACCCATACACGTTCGCGCCAAGCTCAATGCAGGCATAATCCCAGTCGTTTCGCCTGCAGATATACTGCGCCATTTCCTTTTCCAGCATCGCGTTGCCGGAAAAACCGAGGTTCAGATAATCCATGTTAAAATGCTGGGCGGTCCGGAAAGGAAAGGTTGCCGCGACGGTCTGCGCGTCGGCGCCGTTGGTGATAGAGGAACCGTAAAACAAAATGGTTTTGGCGGGACATTCATCCGCACGCGGCGGCCGAATATCGCCGGACGCGCAAACGAATTCAACGACCGTTTGCTGCAAACAAAGCCGGATAACCTGCGGGGCAAAGCCGCCGCCCGTTTGATGGTGCAGCTTTCGCAGGTCTTTAATTTCCTGCGGCAGGCAAAGCCGGATCACATTGCGACCCGGCACCAGCGGATAGTCGGGGGTCTGCCAGCCGGACTGATAATCGCCGTAAAACACATTGATCCTGGAAACTGTCGGCGCAGAGGTCAGCCCGAAATCCGCTTTTTCGATGCACAACGTGATTTCGGCCGCGTGGCCTTCCATCACAAAACGCAGTTCAACGCCTGTGCCAAAATAGGCGACTTCGCGCTTGGCAACATCGCTTAAATACGGCAGAACCGTGTCGTCGACCCTTTGCATTTTATAACCGCTTTCGGTTTTGAACAGCCTGTCCACATTATGAAAATCAATATTTTGAAAAAGCATGCCGCATCACCTGGATCAGATTTCAAACTTCATTTTCAAAAGCCTGCGCCGCCGCCCGGCAGTTTACTGATACAGCGGATATTTTTCGCAGATATCTGCGACCATTCCGCGAATCTTTTCCGCCTGCGCGTCGAAATCGGTGATCGCAAGATGAATGCACTCGGCAATCACGTCGAAATCCGCTTCTTTCAAGCCTCTGGAAGTCGCCGCCGGTGTGCCGAGCCGCACGCCGCTTGTGACAAACGGGCTTGCCGGATCGTTCGGGATCGCGTTCTTGTTCGCGGTGATGTGCACTTCGTCCAGACGCGCCTGCAATTCCTTGCCGGTCACGCCGGTGCCGATCAGGTCAAGCAGCATCAAATGATTATCGGTGCCGCCGGATACCAGCTTGTGTCCTCTCTGAACAAGACCTTGCGCCAGCGCCTGTGCGTTTTTGACGATCTGCTGCTGGTATGCCTTGAAATCATCGGTCAGCGCTTCGCCGAGCGCGACCGCCTTTGCAGCGATAACATGCATCAGCGGGCCGCCCTGTGTGCCGGGGAAAACCCCCTTGTTAACAGCTTTGCCGAATTCCTCTTTGCAGAGAATCAGCCCGCCTCTGGGACCCCGCAATGTTTTGTGGGTGGTGGTGGTGACGATATCGGCAAACGGCACCGGCGACGGATGCAGACCGGCTGCCACCAACCCTGCGATATGCGCCATGTCGACCATGAAAATCGCATCTACCTTTTTGGCGATCTGGGCAATACGCTCGAAATCGATGATGCGCGGATAAGCCGATGCACCCGCAACGATCATTTTCGGTTTGCAGTCCAGCGCAATGCGCTCCATCTCGTCATAATCAATATACCCATCGTCATTGACGCCGTAGGGCACAAAATGATAGATCGCGCCCGACATGTTCACCGGCGATCCGTGTGTCAAATGACCGCCGTGCGCCAGATTCATGCCCATCACCGTGTCGCCGGGCTTTAACATTGCCATATAGACTGCCTGATTGGCTTGTGCGCCGGAATGCGGCTGCACGTTGGCAAATTCAGCGCCGAACAGCTTTTTAGCGCGTTCGATCGCAATGTTTTCCACAACATCGACATATTCACAGCCGCCATAGTACCGTTTGCCGGGATAGCCTTCCGCATATTTATTCGTCAGCACGCTGCCCATCGCTGCCATAACGGCCGGGGAAACGAAATTTTCCGAAGCGATCAGCTCGATATTCCGCTGCTGGCGGTGCAGCTCGTCCTTCATCGCGTTTGCCACTTCACTGTCATTTGCAGCGACAAACCCGATCGTGTCCATTAAATCTGA
Source organism: uncultured Clostridia bacterium (assembly GCA_946493765.1). Taxonomy (GTDB): domain Bacteria; phylum Bacillota; class Clostridia; order Oscillospirales; family Acutalibacteraceae; genus RUG11462. Next base: position 5,319 of record CAMMAZ010000021.1, read on the forward strand.
AAACATTGCAAAACATCCTTTCATTTGAACCCTTTTTGTGTTATAATAACCGCAAAGCGATTTTTAGAATATTATACATGAATTCTCATAAAAACGCAACTGCCAAAACTATAATTTTAGGGAAAGCAGGGGATTTTGAATGAAAAAGAAAAAGCAGCACCGGGGCAGATGGGCGCCTTTTGTCCTGTTGGTTACCGTCGCAGTCCTTGTGATCGCGGCGATTGTCGCCGTGTCGGTCTTGGTGTTCGGCGGTTCAAAAACCGCGCCGGAAAGCACAACTGCTGCGACCACCACCCAGACCGATGCCACACAATCGCAGACTGAATCGACGCAGCCGGAAACCACCACAGCGCCGGAAACGACAACGGAACCGGAAACCACCGCTGCCACAACAAAACCGGCCACCAGCGCCAATGTGACCGGCAATGCGGCGCAGGGAGACGTTTCGGTCGGCAGTCTGGTTTTGGTCAACGCAGATCATCTTTATTCTTTTCCGGATGTTGAAAAGGTGCACATGACCTCTGATACCGGCTATACCATGGCGTATGACACGCTTTATATGAATAAGGAATGCTACACGGCATTTCAAAGCATGTGCGCCGATTTCAGCGCGAAATACCCGCAGGGCGATCTGCTGGTCATCAGCGGATTTCGCACCTATCAGCGGCAAAAGGAACTGTTCCAAAACAGCGTTGCGAAAAACGGAAGCTATGAAGCGGCGCGCAAATGGACGGCGCTGCCCGGCGCGTCGGATCACCACACCGGATACGCCTTTGATTTTTCGCTGGACTATGAGGGGGACGGCATTTATTCCTGGATCCGTGAGAATTGCTACCGCTATGGATTTGTCGTGCGGTTTGAAGCGTCAAAATCGGCGATCACCGGTATTTCCAACGAACCGTGGCATTTCCGCTATGTCGGCGTGCCGCACGCCTATTATATGATGCAAAACAACCTGTGTTTGGAAGAATATATCGATTTACTCTATGATTACCCCGAAGACGGACAGCATTTGACCTTTACCTATGAAGACGGAACGGAATATGAAGTTTATTATGTAAAGGGAACAGATTTGTCGGATGTGAAAAAGCCCGCCGGGAATTACACGATTTCCGGTAACAACATCGACGGTTTTATCGTGACCATTGCAAAATAGCGGTCAGGCCAGCGCGATGGAAATGAGGATCAGTTCCTCCAGCCCGCCGTAAATTTCATGCAGCATGGTAGGGGGCAGCGGATTCATCCCTTTGCCGATCTCGATGGTAAAGCCGGGCCGGCCGAAATCTTCGATAAACCAGTCTTTAAACCCTGCGTGGGATGCGTTCGGCGCCGGATCGGCAACGGCGTAACCGCTGGCGGTTCCGAAAAGCTGCGCTAAAAGATAGCTTTTTTCGGGTGTGCTGTCGCCATACTGCCAATAGATTTCTTCCCCCTGTGAATGCCAGGCGATCACCTGCGCGATATAATTGTCCCGCACAAGCTTTAAAAGCGCCTGCGTTTCCGGCTCGCTTTCGGGGGCTTCGCCGCCGTAACGCCGGGGAGAGGGGCCGAAAATGCCGTCGTTTCGCTCGATTTGCTTCATCAGATCGAATCCGGCGTTGAAATTGTGGTTGATGTCAATGCCGCGTGCGTTGGCGTTCCAGTATTTTAAATCGGTGCCGTTTGCAATCTCTAAAATCCGGTTTGCCTGGTTGCCGGCGGTCGCAGCGCCCGCCCGCGCGATCTCATAGCCGTCGGGATTGACGACCGGCACCACAAAAACCGATTTGCCAAACAATGCATTGCGCGCGGAGGAAATCGAGAAATTTGTGTTGTTTTGCAGAGAGTCGGCAAAACGCTCCAAAAAAATCAGCATCGACAGTGTCGTCAAACGTTCGCTGGCGTGGAATCCCGCGGCATATAAAACGGTATAATCCACCATGCCGATTTTCACCGCATAGATCGTGCGGCCAAGAATCGTTTTGCCGATCGGGACGACTTTGACAAAATTGTATTTTTCCTGCAGCGAAAACAAAAAGTTGACGATTTCATTATAACTGTATTCCCTTTGTGCAATAGAGGTATCGAGCATGACCATCGGATCCTTTCAATTGATTTTAAATTTAAAATAAACAGGTGATTTGAAAATGGATTTAACAGAACAAACGCTTAATCAATCTTATGTGCACCGCGGCAGAATTATTAACGTGCGGGTGGACGATGTGCGGCTGCCAAACGGAAAACAAGCCGACCGGGAAGTGGTGGAACACAACGGCGGGGTCTGCGTCGCAGCGCTGACCGACGACAAAGAAATTTATTTTGTCCGGCAGTTTCGCTATCCCTATCACCAGGTGCTGCCGGAGATTCCGGCGGGTAAGCTGGAAAAAGGAGAAGATCCGCTTGTTTGCGGCAAACGGGAGCTTTCGGAAGAGACCGGCATGGAAGCGGATCATTACCGGTTTTTGGGCGAGTTATACCCTTCGCCCGGATATTGCGCGGAAATTATTTATATGTATTTAGCGACCGGCCTGCACAAAAAGGAACAGCATCTGGATGAAGATGAGTTTTTGGAGGTGGAGAAAATCCCGCTGGACAGGGCAGTCGAAATGATCCTTAACAATGAGATCACCGACGCGAAAACCCAAACGGCTGTTTTGAAGGTGAAACTTTTGGAAGAAAAGGCAAAACTTTAAAATATTGTTTGATTTTTGGGCACACATCGTTTATAATAAAATAGTAAAATTGAAAATGAATAGAGGATAACGTGAAAAGCTGTTTTCACGCGGAAATTTGCGCGGGTTTTGGCGTGCGGGTTTTCGTCTCTGCAATCAAAAAAGGAGTGTTTTGATTTATGTTGGTATCTGCAAAGGAAATGTTGACAAAGGCCAAACAGGGTAAGTATGCCGTCGGTCAGTTCAACATCAACAATCTCGAATGGACAAAGGCGATTTTGCAAACCGCCCAGGAGAACAATTCGCCGGTTATTCTCGGCGTGTCGGAAGGCGCCGGAAAATATATGTGCGGTTATAACACCGTTGTCGGCATGGTCAACGGCATGCTCGAAACACTGAAGATCACCGTTCCGGTCGCACTGCACCTGGATCACGGTTCCTATGAAGGCGCTTATGCCGCGATGGACGCCGGGTTCTCCTCCGTTATGTTCGACGGTTCGCATTATCCGATCGATGAAAACATCGAGAAAACCAAGCAGATCATCAAAGACGCGTCCGCAAAAGGCGTTTCGGTGGAAGCGGAAGTCGGCGCAATCGGCGGCGAGGAAGACGGCGTCGTTGGCGGCGGTGAAGTCGCAGACCCGCAAGAATGCAAAATGATCGCAGATCTGGGCGTTACCATGCTGGCTGCCGGTATCGGTAACATCCATGGCAAATATCCGGAAAACTGGAAGGGCCTTAACTTTGATGTTTTAGCCAAAATTCAGGAATTGACCGGCGAAATGCCGTTGGTGCTGCACGGCGGCACCGGTATTCCGGAAGACATGATCAAAAAAGCGATTTCGCTTGGCGTTTCCAAGATCAACGTCAACACCGAATGCCAGCTGAGCTTTGCGGCTGCCACCCGTGCTTATATTGAAGCTTGCAAGGATCTGTCCGGTAAGGGCTTTGACCCGAGAAAGCTTTTGAATCCGGGCTTTGAAGCGATCAAAAAGACAGTCAAGGAAAAAATGGAACTGTTCGGTTCGATCGGCAAAGCATAAAGAAAAAACAAAGGCGGGGCTGTCAAACGACAGCCCCGTTTTGATGGAGAAAAGAAATTATGGGTCGTGAACTTTCAAAGCAGCAGCAAATTTGCCGCAGTGTGTTAAAAACCTACCGAAAAGAAATTTTCAATCCGTTTATTGAAGCGGTGCGCCGGTATGAATTGATTGAAAAGGACGATAAAATCGCCGTTTGCATTTCCGGGGGAAAAGATTCCATGCTGATGGCGGTGCTGCTGCAGCATTTGCAGCAATTCAGCGAAGTGCCGTTTTCGCTTACCTTTTTATCCATGGATCCGGGATATAATGCAAGAAACCGGGAAAAGATCATAGCCAACGCCAAACTGCTCGGTATCCCGCTGACGATGTTTGAATCGGATATTTTCAAGGTAGTGGACCATGTGGGCGGCGCGCCCTGTTATTTGTGTGCGAGAATGCGGCGCGGGCATTTGTATGCCAAGGCAAAGGAGCTCGGCTGCAACAAAATCGCGCTGGGCCATCATTTTTCCGACGTGATCGAAACCACGCTCATGGGCATGCTGCACGGCGCGCAGCTGCAAGGTATGCTTCCCAAACTGAAATCCACCAATTTTGCCGGAATGGAACTGATCCGCCCGCTTTACTGCGTGCATGAAGACGCGATCATCAAATGGGCAAAGCACAATGATCTGACCTTTATCCGCTGCGCCTGCCGGATGACCGAAAAAACGCAGACAGATCTGGGCGCATCCAAACGATTGGAGGTCAAGGAACTCATCCGAACGCTGAAAAAAGAGAATCCGTTGGTGGAAAAAAATATTTTCAACGCCATTCACAATGTCAATGTTGATACCTTCGTCGAATATAAAATGAATGGGCAGCGCCATTCCTTTTTGGAGAAATTCAAAGAGAGTTGACATTTCAAAAGAAATCTTTTAGAATAAAATCGAATTCAATCGAAAGGCGATGGTCGCAAATGCGGGAAGAGATTCAAAAGATTTTGGTGGATGAAAAGGAACTGGATGCAATTGTCACGCGGATTGCCGGCGAGATCGACCGGGACTACCGCGGCCGGGGAAAACGGCTGCTGCTGCTTTGTATTTTGAAAGGTTCGGTGGTCTTCACCGGCGATCTGATGAAAAAATTGACCATTCCGGTGGAAATCGATTTTATGAAAGTGTCCTCCTATGGCGCGGGCACAACATCTTCCGGCACGGTAAATATCATTCTGGATATTCTGCGCAAGGACCTGGATCAATGCGATATTCTGGTGATCGAAGACATCATCGATTCCGGGCGGACGCTCGCTTATCTGGTGGATTATTTAAAACTCAAAGGCGCTAACAGCGTAAAAACCGTGACGCTGCTGGATAAACCCGATCGCCGTGTGGTGGATTTTGAACCGGATTATATCGGGAAAATCATTCCGGACGAATTTGTGGTCGGTTATGGCCTGGATTATGACGAGCGTTTCAGAGAACTGCCGTTTGTCGGCGTTTTGAAACCGGAAGTTTATGAAAAATAAATACCGGTTTTAAAAAGAGCATTCAAAAGGAAAGTCTACATTTTTTCATAGCAGTTGTTTAAAAATAAAAGCGGGGGAAATCCGCTTTTATTTTTTAGCTTTTCTTTTGAAGAGTTGAATTATCGGGCATGATGTGGTATACTAAGAAACAATTATGAGAGGGCTGACCGAATATATGTGGTATCAAAACAGCGTGTTTTATCAAATCTATCCGCTGGGCTTTTGCGGCGCGCCCGCACAAAACGACGGGGAGACCAAAAGCCGCATTCTGCATGTGGAATCTTTTATTCCGCACCTTTTAAAGCTGCATGTGAACGCGGTTTATTTTTGCCCGGTCTTTGCATCCGATACGCATGGCTATGACACAAGAGACTACCAAAAGATCGATAACCGGCTCGGCACAAATGCAGATTTTGCACGTGTGTGCAGCGCTTTGCACCAAAACGGGATCCGTGTTGTGCTCGACGGGGTGTTCAATCACGTCGGCCGTGGCTTTTTCGGATTTCAGGATGTTTTGAAAAACAGGGAGCAGTCGCAGTATAAAGACTGGTTTCACATTGATTTTGGCGGAAACAGCCCCTATAACGACGGGTTCTGGTATGAAGGCTGGGAAGGGCATTATGAACTGGTCCGCCTGAACCTTGGCAACCGGGAAGTTGTGGACTACCTTTTATCCTGCGTCGGGCAGTGGATCGATGCATTTGACATCGACGGGTTGCGGCTGGACGTCGCCTATTTATTGAATGAGCATTTCATGCGGGAATTGCGCCGTTTTTGCGACGGCAAAAAGCAGGATTTCTTTCTGGTCGGCGAGATGATCCACGGGGATTACAACCGGATCATGAACGACCAAATGCTGCATTCGGTCACCAATTATGAATGCTATAAGGGGCTTTATTCCGCGTTCAACAGCATGAACATGTTTGAGATCGGACATTCGCTGCAGCGGCAGTTCGGCCGGGAAAACTGGTGCTTATATCGCGGCAAGCCTTTGTTTTGCTTTGCGGACAATCACGATGTGTCCCGCATCGCCACCATTTTAAACGAAAAACGGCATCTGCCGCTGGTGTTTGCATTTTTGCTTGCTATGCCGGGCATCCCCTGCTTGTATTACGGCAGCGAATGGGGCGCCGTTGGCGACAAAGCGCAGGGAGACGCTGCGCTGCGCCCTTATTTTGAACAACCGATGGAAAACGAGTTGTTTGCTTTTGTGGCCAAATGTGTGCAGCAAAGATTAGAACAGCCGGCGCTTTGCACCGGAGATTTTGAAATTTTGCAGATGACCAATCACCAGATCGCGTTTTCGCGCAAACTGGGAAAGGAACGGGTGATTGCTGCGATCAATGCGGCTGCCGAACCGTTCCGGTTTTGCGCTGACGCGTTTTGCGGCGGCGTGCCGCTGCTGGATGAACGGCATACTGTCGACGGCAACGGGCTCATACTTGCCGGTTACAGCGCGGAATATATTCAGGTGAATGGATAAATTTTCAATCAAAGAAAATAGGTAGAAAGATGGGTAAATTAAAAAAGAACGGATTTATAGAAGGCACCATGATCGCCTATATCTGCATCGTGATTACCAAAATTCTCGGTGCGTTTTACAGCATTCCTTTTTATGCGATCATCGGTGAAACAGGCGGGTTTATCTATTCCTGCGCTTACAGTGTGTATAATTTGGTGCTCAATGCGTCCACCTCCGGTATTCCGACGTCGATCAGCATCATTATCAGTGAATACAATGCGCGAGGCATGTATAAAGCAAAAGAAAAGGCCTATAAAGTCGGGCTGCGCGTTGTTTTTGCCATCGCTTTCACGCTGTTTTTGCTGCTGCAGATTTTCGCAGAACAGATCGGTGCGTTTTATATGGACGATATGACCGAGGGCAGCTCGGTTTCGGAAATCGCCTGGGCGATCCGGTTTATGGCGGTGTGTCTGCTGTTCGCACCGGCGCTCAGCGTCAAACGCGGTTATTTCCAGGGACAGAAATTTATCGCGCCCTCCTCTGTCAGCCAAGTGGTCGAACAGATCGTGCGTATCGGTTTTGTGCTGGCGTCCGCTTATCTTGCGGTGAACATTCTGGATCTGGGTGAATCTGTCGGCGTGAATTTTGCCATGACCGGCGCTGCGGTCGGCGCGTTGTGCGCGCTGATTTATTTGCAGGTCAAAGCGACCAAAAACAGGTCGGTGCTGTTGGATCGTCCCGATCCGCGGGAAAAGGAAATTCCAACAAAGGTCATCATCAAAAAGATTTTGTCGTTCAGCATCCCGGTTGTGATCGTCTCGGTATCCAATAACTTATATGAGGTTATCGACATGAAATTCGTGATCATGGGACTCGGCTGGATCGGCGGCTATACCGACGTGCAGATTCAGACGATTTCCAGTATCGTCGTCAACTGGGCGCCCAAAATCTGTATGTTGATTTTGGCGCTGTCGATGGGAATGACGGCAAGCGTCGTTCCCAACATGACCGATTCTTATGTGAAAAAGGATTATAAAGCGGTCAACCGGAAGTTCAATCTGGCCGTCAACACGATTTTGGTCATTTCCGTGCCGATCGCGCTGGGACTGATTATTTTGTCCAAACCGGTTTATACTATGTTCTACGGGCAAAGCGACTTCGGCTGGCTGATTTTGAAATTTGCCGCAATCGTGGCGGTGATTTCCAGCATCAAGACCGTTTTGTGCATGTGCCTGCAAAGCATGGGAAAAGCGCTTTTGGTGTGCAGTGCGGTGATCGCCGGTATTTTGACCAACACGGCGTTCGATCTGCCGCTGATGTATTTGTGTTCGTTTTTGGGCGCACCGCCTTATATCGGCGTGTTTTTCTCCTCCATGCTCGGCGTTTCGGTTTGTCTGACCATCGTGTTCGTCTCGATGAAAAAAATGATGAAATTGAAATATTCTCCGATCGTCGCCATGATGATCCGTGTCGCGCTGCCGGCGGCGGCCATGTCGGTCTTTATTGTGCTGTTGCAGCTGATTTTCCCGATTCCTGAGACCGGGCGGCTGCTGATCACCGTCTATCTTGTGATTTATGCGCTGCTCGGCGGACTGGTCTATGGCCTTTTGGCTTTGAAAACCGGCGCGCTGCAGGCGGTGTTCGGAAAGGAAACGATCGATAAAATTTTAGTGAAACTGCATTTGAAAAAGCTGCGTTCTTAAAAACAGGCAACCCCGCGAAACAGCCGTTTCGCGGGGTTGCTTGTTAACGATGGATGCAGGTCAATGTTTTCCGGTGCTGCCGAACCCGCCGGCGCCACGGTCGGTGTCGCTTAACGCCTCCACTTCACAAAAATCCGCCTTTAAAAACGGTGCGATCACCATTTGCGCAATGCGTTCGCCCGGCGTGATCGTCGCTTGCTGCTCCGAATGGTTATGCAGCGCGACCATCACTTCGCCGCGATAGTCCGCATCCACCACGCCGACCTTGTTGGCGGGCGCCAGTCCCTGTTTGGTGGCAAGACCGCTTCTGGCATAAATAAGGCCCGCGTAGCCTTCCGGCACCTCCAATGCGATCCCGGTCGGAATCAGCACCGTTTGATGCGGTGCGACTGGAACGTCTTTCTCCAGACAGGCGTAAAGATCCGCCCCGGCGGCATAGGCTGAGCCGTAGGTCGGGATAATGGCGTTTTCTTTTAATTTTTTGATGTTGACTGTCTGCATAAATCAAAATCCTTTCTTTTAGATATACATCTCGCCGTCCCACAAAACGACTTTGCCCTGCTTTAACGATTGCTGCACGTCGATGATCCGCTGGTTTGCCGAACCGCGAAAGCGCAGATGCAGGTCTTTTTGCTCTTCGATGAATTCACCGTCGACTAAAATGTCGATATAGCTGAGCATTTCACGCGTTATCGCAGGGTCGCCGAGCTTTAAAGCACAAATATCCTTTTCGAAATCATAACCGGAATAGCACCAGACCGTTTTATCCGGCAGCTCTTTTTTCACACGTCTTAAAAGGCCGAGCAGCGCCGGTTGATTTTGCGGTTCCATCGGTTCGCCGCCAAGCAGCGATAAGCCCCGGATATATTCAAAAGCAAGCGCCTTTAAAATTTCGTCCTCTGTTTCTTTGGTATATTCGTTGCCATAATGGAAATCCCAGGCTTCTTTGTTAAAACAGTTTTTGCATTGGTGGGTGCAGCCACTGACAAATAAAGAGACCCGAACGCCCGGTCCGTTGGCCACATCGTATTTTTTGATTGTCGCGTAATGCAAGGCTTTCTTCACATCCCTTTGCTGTTTTTCACTAAAAAACGGCCTGCCGCGCACCCTTTCGGCGGCAAGCCGTTTTGATTTGATTTTTACAGGTGCAGCACCCGTGCCTTGATTTCCTTTGTTTTACCGACATTCCAGAAATTCTCGCCCAGATAACCGCAGGTGCGGCGGGTCACGGTCATTCTGGCGTGGTCTTTGTTGCCGCAGTTCGGGCATTCCCACTCATTGTCGTCGTTGATGATGATTTCGCCGTCCCATCCGCAGACATGGCAATAGTCCGATTTGGTGTTGAATTCGGCATACTGGATGTTGTCGTAGATAAAGCGGACGACCTCTTCCAGCGCTTCCAGGTTGTGGCGCATGTTCGGAATTTCAACATAGGAGATCATGCCGCCGGTGGAAATGTCCTGAAACTCGCTTTCAAATTTGAATTTGGTGAAGGCATCCATCTTTTCGCGAACATCGACATGATAGGAATTGGTATAGTACCCTTTGTCGGTCACGTCTTCAATGCTGCCAAAACGTTCTTTATCGATTCTGGCAAACCGGTAGCAAAGCGATTCAGCAGGTGTGCCGTAAAGCGCGAAGCCGATGCCTGTCTGCGCTTTCCAGTCTTTGCAGGCCTGATTGAGTCTGCGCATCACTTTCAGCGCAAATTCCTTGCCGGCCGGATCGGTATGGCTGACGCCTTTCATGACCTTTGTCATTTCATAAATACCGATGTAGCCCAATGAAATGGTGGAATAACCGCCGACCAAATATTTATCGATGGTCTCACCTTTATCCAGACGCGCAATCGCACCATACTGCCAGTGCACCGGGCTGATGTCCGATTTCACGCCTTTTAATGCGTTGTGCCGGCACATGAGCGCTTCAAAACAGATTTGCAGCCGTTCGTCCAGCAGCTTCCAGAATTTTTCCTCGTCGCCTTTGGCGATCAGTGCGATCTGCGGCAGGTTGATGCTCACAACGCCCTGATTGAAACGGCCTTCAAATTTATAGTTGCCGTTTTCGTCCTTCCAGGGAGACAAGAAGCTTCTGCAGCCCATGCAGGAGAAAACATTGCCCTCATAATTCTCACGCATTTTCTTTGCGGAGATATAGTCCGGATACATGCGCTTTGCGCTGCATTTGACAGCAAGTCTGGTGATGTAATCGTATTTTCCGCCTTTTAAACAGTTATGTTCATCCAGAACATAAATCAGTTTCGGGAACGCAGGGGTGACATAGACGCCCATTTCGTTTTTAATGCCCTGCAGCCGCTGGCGCAGGATCTCTTCGACGATCATCGCGTTTTCCGGCAGATACTCGTCGTCCTCTTTCAGGTTCAAAAACAGCGTGACAAACGGCGACTGGCCGTTGGTGGTCATCAATGTGTTGATCTGATACTGAATGGTCTGCACGCCCGCGCGCAATTCTTCCTTTAATCTGTCCTGTGTGAGCCGTTCGATCTCTTCGTCCGACGCGCTGTCTCCCAAAACCTCTTTGAAATGATTTTTGAATTTGTTGTAGCTGTAGCGCAGATATTTGCCCAAGTGGCTCACGTCGACCGACTGGCCGCCATACTGGCTGCAGGCGACAGAAGCGATGATCTGGGTCATGATGGTGCAGGCGACCTGGAAGCTTTTCGGGCTTTCGATCAGCTTGCCGTTCATCACAGTGCCGTTATCCAGCATGTCGCCGATGTTAATCAGACAGCAGTTGAAAATCGGCTGCAGGAAATAGTCCGCGTCGTGAAAATGGATCGCGCCTTCTTCATGCGCTTTGGAAATGTGTTCCGGCAGCAGCATACGTTTGGTCAAATCCTTGGAAACCTCTCCGGCGATCAGGTCGCGCTGGGTGGCGGCCATCACTGCGTTTTTGTTGGAGTTTTCCTCCATGACGTCTTTGTTGGAATTTTTGATCAGCGTTAAAATCGATTCGTCGGTGGTGTTGGCTTTGCGCACCAGCGCACGGTTATACCGGTAGATGATATAAGCTTTCGCCAGCGCGAATTTGCCAAACTCCATCAGCTTGCATTCCACAATATCTTGTATATCCTCCACCAGCAGCCGGGAACGCTGTTTTTTCTCGACATAGCAGACGATCGACTCGATCTGTTCTTCGCTTGCACACTCTTCCGGTTCGACGGCGTCGTTGGCTTTGCGCAGCGCGCGCACGATCTTCATCCTGTCAAAATCTACGATCGTTCCGTCTCTTTTTACAACTTTCATGGTTATGCCCCCTGTGCATCTTTGGTATACTTTTCTTTGGTACGCGATTCATTATAGCACATATTGTGTCCATGTGCAAGAGCAAAAACTATATATTGTTGTTTTTTTCAAAAGTTTGGTGATTGTCACCAACATTTATTTTTATTTTCGGTAAAATTGTACAGCGCGGGAAAATCCGCCTTTTTTCGACAGCGTGCTCCGTTTCAAGCCGCAAAAAACCTTGAAAGCGGCATACACAAAGGGTTAGCGGCGGCATGCACCCGTCCTGTGACAGACAGGGAAAGGGGAAAGCGGACAGGACACAATATCTTGTGGTGCCTAGATTTGTGATTTGAGCCGGATGTTTCTTGCATAGTAAAACAGATATTGCTGGGCAATACCCTCCATCCCAGTGGTACAAACAGGCAGCCCGTCAGGATACAGCGCCGCCATCACACGTTTGATCCAGACGTCCAATGGAAACGCTTCAAACCGCGAACAGGAAAACAGCAAAATGCATTCCGCGACTTTAGGACCCACGCCCTTGATCTGATACAGCATTTCTCTTGCCCGATCGATCGGCAGCGTTTCCAGTGCCGAAAGATCGATGATGCCGCCGGCTACCTTTTGCGCGGCATCGATCACATATTTTGCGCGGAATCCGGCGCGGATCGGCGCTAGATCCTCCACAGTGAGGGCGGCCAGCGTCTGCGCGGTCGGGAAGGTGTAGGCATCCTTACCGATGCGGTCGCCAAAGCAGGCGCACAACCGCGCGATGATGCCCTTGATGCGCGGAATATTGTTGTTTTGCGACAGGATAAAGGAACAGATCGTTTCCCATTTGTCCTGCCGCAGCACCCGCAGCCCGTCCGCCATGCCGATCGCCTGTTTTAACGTTTCATCCGCGCTGAAAACTGCTAAAATTTGATCATAGTCCATGTCCAGTGCAAAATACCGGTAATAAACCGACTTGAAAAGATCACGCGGCATGTGGCATAAAATCACCGTCTGCCCGCGCTGTTCGAGCGTCAGTTCCCGACGTCCCACGACGCCGCGCCACAGACCGTCCGGCGTTTTTGCAAACCGGAACGCCTGTCCGCAGTCGAGCGTCTGTTCAAGGCCAAAATGCGCGTCGGTGATATAAACGTTGTTGTCCGCATATGTAATCTGCATGCCAGCCTCCCGTAATTTTTTCTTCCCATTATACCACAAACATGTTATAATAATCTACAAATCCGAAAAAATTGCCGCCGGGAAATTTTGTTTGTTTCACCGGCGGATGCATCAGAAAGGGAAAAGTTATGCGCGACGATATCTGCACCATACCGATCAGTGAAATTTTTGAAGAAAACGACGGATGCCCCATCTGCCGCATGCGCAACATGCTGGAAAACCGGATGGTGGACTATATTTTGGGCGCGGCGATGATGGAGCCGGACGTCCGGCAGGAATCCAACCGGCTGGGATTTTGCGCGACGCATCTCAAACAGATGATGCGCTTTGGCAAGCGGCTGCCGCTGGCGCTGGTGCTGGAAACGCATCTGGACACGGTGCAAAATGAAGTTTTTAAAGAGGGTCTATTTGCAACCCCCAAAAAATCCGCCTACAATGCCGCGCGCATCGAAGAAACCTGCTTTGTCTGCGACAAGGTGCAGTGGGGGATGGAACGGCTGTTGGTGACGCTTTTGAAAACCTATGCCGAAAACTATGATTTTCGCGAAACATTTCGCGGGCAGGAATATATCTGTCTGCCGCATTACCGGCTGCTGCTCCAGCAGGCGCCGAAAACGCTTATCAAAAAGCAGCTGTCCGACTTTACCGGCGACTGCAAAAAATTGGCCGGCGACTGGGCAAAACAGCTGCGGGCGGATGTGCACGACTTTACGAAAATGTTTGATTATCGCAGCGGGCAGGACGAAGACGCGGACTTTTCCCGCTGCAAGGACGCAATCGAACGCACGTATTTATGGATGACAACGCGAAATGACGATTGAAATTTTATTGGAAGACGCATTTTTGATCGCCTGTTTAAAACCCGCGGGTGTTTTATCGGAACAACAAATGCCGGCGCTTTTAAAAGAACAGACCGGATATGCCGGGGAATATTTTGTCCTGCACCGGCTGGACCGCGAGGTGTCCGGGGTGATGCTGTTTGCAAAATCAAAATTTGCAGCAGCGGCGTTATCGGCGCAGATCGCCGACCGAAAATTGCAAAAGGAATATTTGGCGGTGGTGCACGGCGCACCGGCGCAAAACACCGGCGTTTTGGAAGATTTTCTGTTTAAAGACTCCAAAAGAAATAAGTCCTTCGTGGTAAAGCGGCAGCGAAAAGGTGTGAAGGCGGCGGCGCTGTCTTATGTGGTTTTGGGTCAAAAGCAGGATTTATCGCTTGTGAAGATCCGGCTGCACACCGGGCGCACCCATCAGATCCGGGTGCAGTTTTCCGCCCGGCAGATGCCGCTTTACGGCGACAAAAAATACGGCGGGCATGATAACGCGCCGATCGCGCTGTTTTCCCATAAAATTGTCTGTGCGCATCCCAAAACAGGGGAAATGTTAAGTTTTCATGCGCTGCCGCCGGCGGTTTTTCCGTGGGATCTATTCGACATCAAGGAGAGCATAAACAATGAAACATGTTGAAATTTTTACCGACGGCGCCTGTTCCGGCAATCCCGGTCCCGGCGGCTGGGGCGCGATTTTGCGCTTTAACGGGGTAACAAAAGAATTGTCCGGCGGGGAAGCTTCCACCACCAACAACCGCATGGAGCTGTCCGCCGTAATCAATGCGCTGGCAGCTTTGAAAGAACCCTGCCGTGTGACGCTGACCACCGACAGCAAATATGTCAGCGACGCGATCGGCAAAGGCTGGGCGAAAAAATGGAAGGCAAACGGCTGGCGAAAAGCGGATAAAAAGCCGGCGCTGAATGTGGATCTGTTTGAACAGCTGCTTGATCTCTTAGAACGGCACGACGTCACTTTCGTTTGGGTCAAAGGACATGCCGGACATCCGGAAAACGAACGGTGCGACGAATTGGCCGTGCAGCAGACACAACGTTTTAAATGAATAAAAAACACCGCGGCGCAAAAGCTAATTGCGGGCGGTGTCAAAGATGAAAAAGCGAAAAAATTTAAAATTGTTTTTCAAATCCGCGGCGATCAGTTTGTTTTGTTTTGGCTTACTTTTTTATGTCGTCGCCGGTATTATCTATGCCGACAACGTGACCAGCCGCACCATGGGCATACCGGTGCACAACATGGTGGAGTATGACAGCGGGACAAAGGCGTTTACCGTCCGGCTGTTCGGGATGGAATGGCAGCTGCAATTTTAAATAATCATATTTTCTGGAACAAAACAATATGAAATGCCACCGGGGTGCACAACGTTTGCACCCCATTTAATTTTTGCTGATTTTCACGCGATGTTTTGTAGTAATACGGCGTCATATGAAAAAGATTCATGATGTCTGTTTGATTTTGCAGCCGCAGCTCATAGCTTAACCTGCAATGTTCCAAAACGGCAAACCCATTTTGCGCAACCGACGCAATCTCGTCTACCCGCACCGTTTCATAAACCGCCTGTTTGAGTCCCAACAGGTGATCTTGATCCGGAAACGCGCGCACCATGCGCCCGCCTTTTTTCAAAACGCGCAAAAATTCCGATTCGCAAACAGGTGCGAATAAATTCAGCAGCAGGTCGACGCTGCCGGTTTGCACCGGCAACTTGAAAACGCTTGCGACCGCATATTCAATATCGCCGCTGCGTTTTGCGGCAAAGCGCAGCGCGTCCTTGGAAATGTCGACGCCGGCGGTTTTGGGCGGTGCGGTCTTTGCAAGCGTTTGCCGGACAAAATCGGTGTAATAGCCTTCGCCGCAGCCCGCGTCCAGCAAACGCACCGGACCCGAAACATCCTGCGCCGCCAGGGATGCGATCCGTTCGCACAGCGGCCGGTAAAACCCGGCGTTTAAAAAGTCACGGCGCGCCGTTACCATCGCTTTATCGTCCCCATGCCGTTTTTTGGAGGAACGCTGGCTTTGCAGGAAATTGACATAGCCAAACCGGGAACGGTCAAAGCAATGTCCGTTTTCACACCGGTAAATCCGGTCGTCGCGGACAAACGATGCCCCGCATACCGGGCAGACAAAAAACGACGTCATAAAAACCACTTCCTTTGGTTTTTATTATACACGTTTTGCCCTTACCTGTAAATATGTAAAGCGGAAGCGGTTGCCTCCGCCCTCAATTATCTTAGTCGCGGGACTCGGTAATGACAGTGCGTTCACGGAACAGCAAAGAGATGCACCATACCGCCGCAATACCGACCAGCACATAAATGATACGGCTGACAAGCGCATCCTGACCGCCGAACATCCATGCAACAATGTCAAACTGGAACAAGCCGATGCTTCCCCAGTTGAGTCCGCCGATAATTGCCAGAATCAATGCAATTCTGTCCAACATTATAATCCTCTCCTTTTTTCGGCACGATAGTATTATTGACAAAGAAAAAATTCTTATTCATGCCTGTGATTATTGTTTTTCATTTTGGACAAAATATTCACAGCATCAAAAAAGGACAGATTGGGTTGGAAAAACGAGGCATTTTTTTATATGTTTTTTTATTATTGGGGTTGATCGGCACGATCGCCAGCGTTTTATATGTCAACGTACAAAGCTACAGCACGGTATCCCAGAGCTACAACAGCACATCCATCACAGCCGACACCTCGCGCGGTACCATTTATGACTGTAAAAAACGACCGCTTGTCAACTCCGAATATCAATATATCGCGGTGGTGCCGCCGTCGGTCTCGTATTTATCGCAGGTTTATAAATACCAATTATCCCAGACGGATATCAGCCGGGTCGCTTCCGGATTTCCGATCTGCGTGCAGGTGGATGCAGATTTTGAATCGGACGACATTCCGGTCTTAAAGGTCCCGAAGCGGTATGATGCCGATGCGCTGTGCGCACACATCATCGGGTATCTCGATGATGAGGGAAACGGTGTTTCCGGCATTGAAAAGGCGTTTAACGAACAACTGACCGGCGGGGAACTCAATGTTTATTTTAAAAAGGACGCACTGGGCAACACACTGGCCGGCGAAGAAGCGCAGATCCAGCGGGAGGACTATGATCACGTCGGATCGGTTGTTTTGACCATCGACAAGGATATCCAGCGCATCACCGCAACGGCTGCCAATGCGTTTATTGAAAAGGGCGCAGTGGTTGTTTTGGAAAATGCGACCGGGAAAATCCGTGCGATGTGCAGTCTGCCGGACTTTTCCCAAAACAATTTGGAAGCAAGCCTTAACAGTACGGATTCGCCGTTTGTCAACCGTGCACTGTCCGGTTACAACGCCGGTTCCGTTTTTAAACTTTGCACCGCCGCAGCCGCATTGGAAGCCGGCGTTTCTTATACCTGCACCTGCAAAGGCTACACCGACGTTGGCGGCGTGACCTTCCATTGCATGCAGGAGCATGGGACCGTTGACATGCAAACCGCGCTTGAGAAATCCTGCAATGTTTATTTTATCGAATTGTCCCAGAAATTATCCGCAACGCCGCTTTATAATATGGCGCAAAACATGGGATTCGGCACATCGATCGAGCTTTGCGACGGCATTGTCGCCGATAAGGGCGTTTTGCCGGAACTGGCAGATATCAAACGCAATCCTGCGGCGCTGGCCAATTTTGCATTTGGACAGGGAAGCCTGCTTGCAACGCCGCTGCAGATCGCTTCGATGCTGCAATGCATTTCCAACAAGGGGCAACGGATCCGTCCATCGCTGATCGAAGAGGTGACCGATCAAAACGGCGTTTTGATCGAACAAGCAAAGCTTTCCGCGCCGACCAATGTGATCAGTGAAGAAACGGCCGGCACCCTGCTGTCCTATATGGTCAGCGTCGTGGAAAACGGAACGGGGAAAAACGCAAAGCCTGCGACCGGCGGCGCGGGCGGGAAAACCGCAACGGCGGAAACCGGATGGAAAGATGAGAACGGAAACGATATGGTGCAGACTTGGTTTGCCGGTGTGTTCCCGGCCAAAGATCCGATCTACACGGTGGTGGTTCTAAGCGAAAACGGAAAATCCGGCAGCGAATCCGCCGCGCCGGTTTTCAAGAAAATTGCCGATCATGTCAATGCGCTGGAACACCGTGTCGAGCCGGAAACAGATTCCGATCTGGAAAAAAAGTAAAAGTTGATCTGCACATCGTAACCATTAAAAAGAATCCCTTTTCAGTATTTTACCGAAAAGGGATTCCTTTAAAATTTTTCAAGTGGCGACGCTCCATCAGATTATTTTTTGTCCCAAAATAAAACTTTCCCTGCAAAAACAACCGTTAAAACAGAAAAAAAGATAAACAAAGCTTCAAATAAAACACGCAGTCCCAAGGTGGCGGATTCCGCTTTGAACACGCATAAATAAATCGAAACAGCGGTACAGCAAAGGCAAAGTGATAACAGCACAATAAAACGTTTGATGAAAACCACTTCCTTTTTCGGAAAATTTGGAAGTCAAAAGCCGTTTGCCTATCCTTTTTTAAGATATTATAACCTGTTTTAGATTAGAAGTCAATAACCTGAAACAGATTAGGATACAATAAGCACGGGTGATCGTTTATGTATCCTAGAATCAGGGATCTCAGAGAAGACAGGGACCTGAATCAAACACAGGTCGCAAAGATGCTCGGTATGTCACAAACAGGATATTCCAAATATGAAACAGGAGAGAACGATATTCCCACGAGTATTTTAATCAAGCTCGCAAAATTTTATGATACCAGTGTGGATTATATTCTGGGTCAAACAAACATTAAAAAAAGATACCGGGAGTAAACATTCCGTTTGCTGCCGGTATCTTTTTGTTTTAATAAATTGGGAATCAGACTTCCACTCTCCAATGGAACGGGTCGGGAAGCTTGCCCCATTGGATACCTGTTGCGGTATCATAGATTTTCTGGCTGACTTCGCCGATAGAACCGTCGCCGATGGTCATGACTTCATCTTTATAGCGCAGCTTGCCGACCGGGGAAATCACCGCCGCGGTGCCGGTGCCGAAAACCTCTTCGAGGGTGCCGTCGTGCTGGGCTTGCAGCAGTTCGTCCACCGAGATTCTGCGTTCCTCCACCGGCAGACCCCAGTGCTTGCACAGCTGGATCACCGAATCTCTGGTAATGCCCGGCAGAATGCTGCCGTTTAACATCGGGGTGACGATTTTGCCGTCGATTTTAAAGAAAATATTCATCGCGCCGACTTCTTCAATGTATTTGCGTTCCACACCGTCCAGCCATAAAACCTGTTCATAGCCGTCGTCGTGTGCCTTGACCTGTGCGATCAGGCTTGCCGCATAGTTGCCACCGGTTTTGGTGTAGCCCATACCGCCGCGCACCGCGCGGACATATTCGTCCTCGATCCAGATGCCGACCGGATTCAGACCGCTTTCATAATAAGCGCCCGACGGAGAAAGGATCACGATGAACAGGTAGGAATCCGCAGGTTTCACGCCCAAATATGCGTCGTTTGCGATCACAAACGGACGGATATACAGCGAGGTACCGGCAGAATGCGGCACCCAGTCGCGGTCGATATCCACCAATGCTTTGACCGCCTGCACAAAATCCTCTTCCGGAATTTCCGGAATACAAAGCCGGCGATTGGAGTTGTTGGCACGCTTGGCGTTCATATCCGGCCGGAACAGATAGATTTTATTGTCTTCCGAACGGTAGGCTTTCATGCCCTCGAACATCGTCTGTCCATAATGGAAAGTCGAGCAGGCAGGGGACAGCGAGAGATTTTGAAACGGAACGATTCGCGGATCATGCCAGCCTTTGCCGGTGTCATATTCCATGATGAACATGTGATCGGTAAAAATCTTGCCGAATCCCAGCGCCGTTTCGTCCTGCGGCTTTTCTTTTGGCGTTTTGGTTTTTTCCACTTTGATTGAAAGCATTGTCAGTTCTCCCTTTCTTTTTTTAATCGATCACAGCGCCGCGGTCGGCGGAGGAGACCAGACGGGAATATCTTTTCAGATACCCTTTGATATCGGTTTTGACCTTGAGTGTGGTTTTGGCTTTGCGCTGCTCTAAAACTTCCGCCGGTACTTCCACATCGATTTTATAGGACGGGATATCGATGGAAATGATATCCCCTTCTTCGATATAAGCGATCGGTCCGCCGCTGACCGCTTCCGGTGCGACATGCCCGATCGAAGCGCCGCGGGTGGCGCCGGAGAAACGGCCGTCGGTGATCAGCGCGACGGATTTGTCAAGCCCCATACCTGCAATAGCGGAGGTGGGGGAGAGCATTTCACGCATACCCGGACCGCCCGCCGGACCTTCATAACGGATCACGACAACGTCGCCGGGGTTGATTTTGCTGTTGTAGATCGCATCGATCGCCTGTTCTTCGGAATCGAAAACTCTTGCCGGTCCTTTGTGCACGAGCATTTCCGGTGCGACAGCGCTGCGTTTGACCACCGCGCCGTTGGGGGCTAAAGAACCGAACAAAACAGCGAGCCCGCCGGTTTTGGAATAGGGATCGTCGATCGGCCGGATCACGGTGTGGTTTTTCGCTTCACAGTCCTTGATGTTTTCGGCGACCGTTTTGCCGGTCACGGTCATCAGATCGCCGTCGAGCAGGTTGTGTTTGGCCAGTTCATGCATAACAGCCCACACGCCACCCGCGTCGTTTAAGTCCTGCACATGGTGCGGACCTGCGGGCGCTAAACGGCAAAGATTGGGGGTGTTTTCGCTGATTTCGTTGACCTTGCGCAGGTCGATCGGAATCCCCGCTTCATGTGCAATAGCGGTCAAATGCAGCATGGAGTTGCTCGAACAGCCCAGCGCCATATCCACCACCAGCGCGTTATGGATGGATTTTTCATTGATGATATCTAGCGGCCGCAGGTTTTCCTTCACAAGCTCGACTGCGCGCATGCCTGCGTTTTTCGCAAGACGCTGCCGGGAAGCGTGCACCGCCGGAATGGTGCCGTTGCCTCTAAGCCCCAGTCCCAGCGCTTCGGTCAGACAGTTCATGGAGTTTGCAGTGAACATGCCGGAACAGGAGCCGCAGCCGGGACAGGCGTTTTCTTCAAAATAGCTTAAACGTTCTTCGTCGATCGTGCCGTTTTTATAAGCGCCGACCGCTTCAAACACGCTGTTGAGATCCATCGGAACGCCTTCGTCGGAACAGTTGGACAGCATCGGTCCGCCGGAAACAAAAATAGACGGGATGTTCAGCCGTGTTGCCGCCATCAGCATACCGGGCACGATTTTATCGCAGTTGGGAATGAACACCAGCCCGTCGAACGCATGCGCTTTTGCCATGCATTCGATGCTGTCCGCGATCAGTTCGCGGGAGGCAAGCGAATATTTCATGCCCTCGTGACCCATGGCGATCCCGTCGCAGACCGCAATGACATTGAATTCCATCGGCAGACCGCCTGCCATCAAAACGCCGTCTTTTGCGCTTCTGGCGATCGTTTGCAGATGCATGTGGCCGGGAACGACCTCGTTAAAGGAGTTGACGATCCCGATGATCGGTTTTTTGATCTGGTAATCGGTATAGCCGTTGGCCTTTAATAAAGAACGCTGCGGTGCGCGTTCGGCGCCGGATTTCATCGCATCGCTTATCAAAATAATTCCCTCTTTCGTCGACAGCACATCTGCCAGGAGATGTGCTGTCTGTTTGTTTTGGATCAGTTGTCAAGAAGCGAGTCGCGGTCGCCCCAGTTCATTTTTTCACGCAGCTCCTGGCCGACCTTTTCGAGCTGGATTTCCGATTCGATTTTCTTGGTTGCGTTGAAGAACGGACGGTTCGCCTGGTTTTCCAAAATCCAGTTGCGGGCAAAGGTACCGTTTTGGATTTCGGTCAGCACTTTTTTCATCTCTTTTTTGGTTTCTTCGGTAATGATACGCGGACCGACGGTGTAATCGCCGTATTCCGCGGTATCGGAAATGGAATACCGCATGCCGGCAAAACCTTTTTCAAAGATCAGGTCGACAATCAGTTTCATTTCATGAATGCATTCAAAATAAGCGTTTTCCGGCTTGTAGCCCGCTTCTACCAGCGTTTCAAAACCGGCTTTCATCAAAGCGGTCACACCGCCGCACAAAACAGCCTGTTCGCCGAACAGATCGGTTTCGGTTTCTTCACGGAAGGTGGTGTCCAAAACGCCGGCTCTTGCGCCGCCGATGCCCAATGAATAAGCAAGCGCGATGTCATGCGCGTTGCCGGTCGCATCCTGTTCCACGGCAACCAAGCAGGGAACGCCCTGGCCCTTTTCATACTGGCTGCGAACGGTGTGGCCCGGACCTTTGGGCGCGATCATGATGACGTTGACGGTTGCGGGAACCACGATCTGTTTGAAGTGAATGTTAAAACCGTGTGCGAAAGCGAGGGTCATGCCGTCTTCCAGGTTCGGCGCAATGTCTTTTTTATAAACAGCCGCCTGTTTTTCGTCGTTGATCAAAATCATAACAAGATCCGCTTTTTTCACAGCGTCGGCGGTGTTGTAGACTTCAAAGCCGTCCGCTTTGGCTTTCGCAGCGGATTTGGAACCCTCATACAAACCGATGATAACGTTCATGCCGCTGTCGCGCAGATTTTTTGCATGCGCGTGTCCCTGGCTGCCGTAGCCCACGATCGCAATGGTTTTGCCCTCTAAAAGCGCAAGATTGCAATCCTTTTCGTAATACATTGTTGCCATTTTACATTACTCCTTTAAAAAAATATTCTATTTTAAAAACCAAAAACAGTTTTTGAAACCTTAGATCTCGTCTTTCAAACTGGTGATCCCGCGGTCCATCGCCACGGTGCCGGTGCGGCACATTTCGATAATACCATACGGCTTCATCAGTTCGATAAACGCGTCGAGCTTGCTGCATTCGCCGGTAATTTCAATGCAGATAGAATCGGGGGAAAAGTCGATGATCTTCGCTTTGAACACGTTTGCGGTCTCCAGAATATCCTTGCGGTTTTCACTGGTCGCCGCGACCTTTAAAATAATCAGTTCACGCATCACGCTTTGCGCGTGTTTGAGCTCCTTGATTTCCTTGACATCCTCGATTTTCTGCAGCTGCTTGATGATCTGATCCCGCGCATAGTTATCGCCGGTCATGGTCACGGTCATTCTCGAATATTCCGGCAGTTCCGTCACCCCGACCGTTAAGCTGTCAATATTGAATCCGCGGCGGGAAAACATCGCCGAAACGCGGGTGAGAACGCCGAAATGGTTGGAAACCAGCATGCCGATCACAAATTTTTTAGCCATCCAAAACGCATCCTTTCTATTTCAAAATCAAATCGTCGATCGCGCCGCCGGGCGGGATCATCGGAAGCACGCGTTCGTCGTCGTCGATTTTGCAATCGATCAAAACCGTGCCGTCGGTTGCAAAAGCCTGCTTTAGCGCTTCCTTGAGCGACGTTTCATCGTCCGCTGAAAGGCCGACTGCGCCGAACGCTTTCGCCAGCGCTGGAAAATCGGTTTTGCGATCCAGGGTGGTGTTGGAATAATGTTTGTTATAAAACATTGTCTGCCATTGCCGCACCATGCCCAGCACGCCGTTATTCAAAATCAGGATCACCAGCGGCACTTTTTGCGAAACGGCGGTGGCAAGTTCGTTCAGATTCATGCCAAAGCTGCCGTCGCCGGTGAACAGCACCGCGCGCTTGCCGGTCGCGATGGATGCGCCGATCGCCGCGCCCATGCCAAAGCCCATGGTGCCAAGCCCGCAGCTGGAAATAAAGGAACGCGCTGTTTTGAAAGGATAATGCTGCGCCACCCACATCTGGTGCTGGCCGACGTCGGTCACAATCGGCGTGTCCGCCTGTGTCAACGCACCGACACAGTCAATGATGCGGTAAGGGGTCAACTTACCCAAACATTTGGCGGCGTTATCGTGTTCATATTGTTTTAAACGGCGCACTTCCTGCTGCCATTCGTCGTGTTTTAAGGGGTTGAGCTGTTCCAGCATCATCTGCAAGGCGATTTTCGCGTCGCAGTTGATACCGAGCGTTGACGGGATGTTTTTATCGATTTCCGCGTTGTCGATATCAATATGAATGATTTTCGCGTCTTTTGCGTATTTCGACTTGTCGCCGGTGGCGCGGTCGGAAAAACGAACGCCGACCGCAATGATCAGATCCGCTTCCGCCTTGGCTCTGGTCGCACAGTAGTGCCCGTGCATGCCGACCATGCCCAGAAACGATGCAAAATCGTTCGGGATCGCAGACAAGCCCATCATGCTGCATCCGACCGGCGCGTCGATTTTCTGCGACAGCGCCATGATCTCGTCGCCCGCATCGCAGGTGATCACACCGCCGCCAAAATAAATGTAAGGCCGTTTTGCGGCAGCGATCATCTGCACCGCCCGTTCGATCTGCGCAGCATCCGGCGCTTTTTTCGCATCCGGCTGCACCGGCGGTTTTTTTATGTATTCCGCTGTGTTTACCTGCACATCTTTCGGAATATCCACCAAAACAGGACCCGGCCGGCCGGATTTTGCGATCCGGAACGCCTCGCGCACGGTGTCCGCCAGGTCGCGCACGTCTTTGACGATAAAATTATGCTTTGTCACCGGCATGGTGATGCCGACGATGTCCACCTCCTGAAAGCTGTCCCGACCGATCAGATTGCAGGACACATTTCCGGTGATGGCGACCATTGGCACCGAATCCAGAAACGCGTTGGCAATACCGGTCACCAAATTGGTGGCGCCCGGACCGGAAGTCGCGATCACAACGCCGGTTTTTCCGGTGGCTCTGGCATAGCCGTCCGCCGCGTGGGCAGCGCCCTGCTCGTGCGCGGACAGCACGTGCCGGATGCGGTCGGCATTCAAATAAAGCTCGTCATAAATATTCAGCACCTGACCGCCCGGATAACCGAACACCACTTCGGTTCCCTGCTCGATCAGTGTTTCCACTAAAATTTTTGCACCATTGTATTCCATAAAACAATCCTTTCTAACACAAAAGCCTATGGTTTCTAGTTAAACCATAGGCTTTCAAGCTTTGAATTTTATCCGGGTGTCAAAAACACGAAATTCTGCTTATCTGCATCTTACGGCATAACTATTAACACTATTGTCCGCTACGACTAGACCTACGACAATAATGGAAATAACTACTATGTTGATAAGCGCGAAAGCGATAAACATTTCATTACCTCGTGTGTTGATGATATTTGTTATAACTATAGCACCTTGTTTTGCAAATTGCAACAAGAAAAATGAATTTTTACAAAAATTACAACGCTTATCTTTTTCATTTAAAAAATTATGTGCAATGTGACAAACGACGATAAAAGAAATGAAAGAAAATCGATTGATTTTTCAGTTTTTCAGCGATTTTAAGTTGCAATCAAAAGGAAATTATAATATACTTTACTATAGTAAAGAGTAAAGCGAAATACGGAAAGGAACGGGTAAATGGCAGAACCAAAAGCACGGCTGCAGGGCGACGAAAAGTATGCCATGGAGCTGCAGTGTTTATATGAACAATTCGGATACCAGAAATATAAAATGAGCCGGTTCGAGGAATATGCGCTGTATGCGGAAAATAAAAATTTCCTCATCAGCGACGACATCATCACCTTCAGCGACCGCAACGGCACGCTGCTGGCATTGAAACCGGACGTGACCTTATCCATCGTCAAGCACGCGGTTGCAAGCGGGGAACGTGACACCAAGGTTTATTATAACGAGCATGTCTATCGTGTTAGCGGTGCGGCGCATGCAATCAAGGATATTTTGCAGGTGGGGCTTGAACATATCGGAAAGATGGATTTGTATTCCGTTTGCGAAGTGATTTTGCTGGCGGTCAAAAGCCTTGGCGCCATTGATCCCGATTTTATTCTGGATTTGTCGCATTTGGGGCTTTTGTCCGGCCTGCTGGCGGATATCCCCGAACAGCTGCATCAAAAACTGCTTTTGTGTATCAGCCAGAAAAACAGTCATGAGATTTTGCAGATCTGCGCGCAGCATCAGATCGAACAGCAAACGGCACAGCGGGTAGCGGCAGCCGCCGCGCTGTATGCGCCTTTCCCGCAGGCGCTTGAACAGGCAAAAACGTTAGTATCAGGCGATGAGATGCAAAACGCGCTTTGCGAATTAGAACAGATCTATGCTGTTTTAAAAAGTGAAGGGTGCGCGGACAAACTGCATTTGGATTTTTCGATCGTCAACGACATGCATTATTATAACGGCGTGATTTTCCAGGGCTTTGTCAAAGGGGTGCCCTGTCCGGTGCTGTCCGGCGGCCGTTATGACAAGCTGCTGGAAAAAATGGGCGCGCCGACCGGCGCGATGGGCTTTGCGGTGTATCTCGACCAGCTCGAACGGTATGACCAGTCCGCCCAGCAATGCAAAGCGGACGTGCAGTTGTCTTACGACGAAGGAACCGATCCCGCGCTGGTATTTAAAACGGCAAGGCAGCTGATGCAGGAAGGCAAAACGGTTTTGGTCAGCAATGATGAGACGGCACATCACAAAGAAGCGGTGAAGATCATCAGAATGGGAGAGAACGCCAATTGAATACAATGATCAATATTGCGCTGCCAAAAGGCCGGCTCGGCGAAAAGGTATATGCGCTTTTGGAGTCGGTAGGCTACGGCTGCGAGGCAATGAAGGAAAGCAGCCGCAAGCTGATTTTTGAAGACGAACAAAACGGCGTCCGATACTTTTGGGTGAAACCGTCGGACGTTGCGATCTATGTGGAACACGGCGCGGCAGACGTCGGCGTGGTCGGAAAAGACATCCTGCTCGAACAGCAGTCGGATGTCTATGAACTGCTGGATTTAAAATTCGGCGTTTGCAAGATGGCGGTCGCCGGCAAACGGGATTTCCATCCGAATCCCGCAAAGGTGCTGAAAGTCGCAACCAAATTTCCGCATATTGCAAGCCGGTATTATGCGTCGCTGAGCCAGGAGATCGAAATCATCAAATTAAATGGTTCGATTGAGCTGGCGCCGATCTTAGGCATGTCGGATGTGATTGTGGACATCGTGGAGACCGGCACCACCCTCAAAGAAAATGATCTTGTGGTTTTGCAGGACATTGTGCCGATCAGCGCACGTTTTATCGCGAACAAGGCAAGCTTTAAATTTAAAAATGAACAGATCGTTTGCATGCAAAATCGAATTTGCGCGCACCTGCCGGATTAAGAAAGGAGCCGTTTTCATTGATACCGATCTATCGAGTGGAAGAGATTCAAAAAGAGAGTGTTTTGGACCGGCGCGCCGATGCTGTGCAGGTTGAACAAACCGTTTCGGATATTATTCGCAACGTCCGCGAAAAAGGGGACGCTGCGCTGCTTTCTTATACAAAGACTTTTGACAAAGCGGATTTGAAAACGCTGGAGGTCACAAAGCAAGAAATCGACGATGCATTTTCAAAAGTGGACGATGCGTTTCAGGGCATCATGCAAAGCGCATTGCAAAACATCCGCGCCTTTCACAGCCGCCAAAAGCGCAGCGATTTTGTGGTCAACGAACAAAACGGCGTTGTGTTAGGGCAGAAGATCAGAGGCGTTGAACGCGCCGGTCTGTATGTGCCGGGGGGAACGGCGGCTTATCCGTCGTCGGTTTTGATGAACTGCGTGCCCGCAAAGATCGCGGGGGTCGGGGAAATCATCATGACCACCCCGCCGAATCCGGACGGCAGCGTCAATCCGGCGATTTTGGTCGCGGCAAAGCTGGCAGGCGTCGACCGGATCTTCAAGGTGGGCGGCGCACAGGCGATCGCCGCCATGGCGATCGGGACCCAGAGCGTGCCAAAAGCGGACAAGATCGTAGGTCCCGGCAATGTGTATGTCGCGGAAGCCAAACGGCAGGTCTATGGCCTTGTGGATATCGATATGATTGCGGGACCCAGCGAAATTTTAGTTATTGCGGATGCAACCTGCAATCCGAAATATGTCGCGGCGGATCTGTTATCCCAGGCGGAGCACGACAAAATGGCAAGCGCCGTTTTGATCACAACCAGCGAAGAACTGGCGAAAAAGGTGCAAACGCAGATCGAAACGCAGCTGCCGCAGCTTTTGCGGCAGGAAATCGCAAGGGCGTCGATCGACAACAAGGGCAAGATCATTGTGACCGACTCAATCGAACAGGCGATCGAAATTGCCAACGACATTGCGCCCGAACATTTGGAGCTTTGTGTGGACAATCCGTTTGATTATCTAAACGAAATCAAACATGCCGGATCCATCTTTCTGGGCAAAAACTGCCCCGAAGCGTTGGGGGATTATTTTGCAGGTCCCAACCATACCCTGCCGACCAGCGGGACCGCACGTTTTTCCAGCCCGCTTTCGGTGGATGACTTTGTGAAAAAATCACAGTTTATCTATTATGCAAAGGGTGCGCTGCAAAACGTTTATAAAGACGTTGCCTGCTTTGCCGAACACGAGGGGCTCACGGCGCACGCTAAATCCGCTACGGTGCGGTTCGAGGACGTGGAGCAATGAGCAGATTTTTAAGCGAGCGTCTTGATGGACTGCAGGCGTATGTGCCCGGCGAACAGCCCAAAGACACACAATATATCAAACTCAATACAAATGAAAACCCGTATCCCCCGTCAAAAGGGGTGCTGGACAGTGTAAACCGCAGGGAAGCCGAAAAGCTGTATTTATATTCCGACCCGACCAACAGCGCGCTTGCAAAAGCGTTTGCAAAGGTCTATGCTGTAAACCCCGCCTGCGTGTTGTTCGGCAACGGTTCGGATGAAATCTTATCCTTTTGTTTTCAGGCGTTTTGCGACGCCAAAAAAGGGATCGCGTTTCCTCAAATCAGCTATGGGTTTTATGCGGTGCTTTGCGGATTATACGGCATTCCCTTTGAGAAAATCCCATTAAAAGCCGATTTTACCATTGATGCCGCCGATTATTGCGGACTGGATCAAAATATCGTGATCGCAAACCCCAATGCGCCGACCGGTCTTTGCCTGTCGGCGGATGAGATTGTGAAAATTTTGGAGACCAACCGGGACAATGTCGTCATCATCGACGAGGCCTATGTGGATTTCGGCGGGGAATCGGTGTATCCGCTGATAGACCGATATGATAATTTGATCGTCGTGCAGACCTTTTCCAAATCCCGCAGTTTGGCGGGAGGCAGACTGGGATTTGCCATCGCCTGCGAATCGCTGATCGCGGATTTAAATAAAATCAAATATTCCACCAATCCTTATAACGTCAACCGGCTGACAACGGCGGCGGGCGTCGCCTGTTTTGCCGACAACGATTATTATCTTGCCAATTGCCGCACCATTATGCAAACCAGAGAGGACACAAAAGCGCGTTTGCGCGCACTGTCCTTCACGGTTCTCGATTCCAGCGCAAACTTTTTGTTTGTCAAAAGCAGTCATATGAAAGGAAAAGCGCTGTATCTTGCATTAAAGCAAAAAGGGATTTTAGTGCGGCATTTTGACCAGCCGGAAATCACCGATTACCTGCGGGTCACCATCGGCACGCCAAAAGAAATGGAAGCGTTTTTAAAAGCAGTAAAGGAGATTGAAGATGAGAACCAGCAACATTGAACGCAAAACGGCGGAAACACAGATCAAACTGCGGCTTAACCTCGACGGCAGCGGACAGTCTTCCATCGATACCGGCTGCGGCTTTTTGGATCACATGCTCACCCTGTTTGCCAAACACGGACGGTTTGATCTTCAGGTGCAGTGCAAAGGGGACACCCGTGTCGATTATCATCACACAACGGAGGACATCGGCATCGTGTTAGGACAGGCGTTTTGTGAAGCGCTCGGCGAGGGAAAGGGTATCGTCCGCTACGGCGACATGCTGCTGCCGATGGATGAAACGCTGATTTTGTGCGCTGTTGATTTATCCGGGCGGGCGCTGCTTTGCTGTGATCTGTCGATCCCGGCATCAAAAGTCGGCGATTTCGACACCGAGCTTTGTGAGGAATTTTTGCAGGCGTTTGTGCGCACGGCAAATATCACGCTGCATGTCAAACAGCTTGCCGGCAGCAACGCGCATCATATCATTGAGGGCGTGTTCAAGGCGCTGGCCAGAACGCTTTGCAAGGCTGTTGCCATCGATGAAAAATACAAGGATGAGATTCCCTCGACAAAAGGAGTTTTATAAATGGTAGCAATTGTCGATTATGGGGTTGGAAACCTGTTTTCCTTAAAAAGCGCGCTGGATCGGATCGGCATGCAGGCGATCGTGACCGGCAACGCGGAAAAGATCAAAGCCGCCGACCGGATGATTCTGCCGGGTGTCGGTGCGTTTGGCGATGCGGCGCAAAAGCTGCGCGCACACGGGCTTGACAAGGTGATCTGCGACGAAGCGAAAAAGGGAAAACCGCTGCTCGGCATTTGCCTTGGCATGCAGATGCTGTTTGAAAAAAGCTATGAATACGGAGAACATGAAGGACTGGGGCTGCTTGCGGGCAGCGTTGTGCCGATGAAAGACAAACTGCCGCAGGATTTAAAAATTCCGCATATCGGCTGGAACAGCCTGTGCTTTACCGGCAACGCGCCGTCTTTATTGTTTCAATATATCAAAAACGGCGATTTTGTTTATTTCGTGCATTCTTTTTATGCCGACGGCTGTTCCGATTCCCTGATCGCCACAGCGGAATACGGTATCCCGCTGACCGCCGCAGTGCAAAAAGGCAACGTCTTTGGCACACAGTTCCATCCGGAAAAAAGCGGCGAAACAGGACTGAAAATTTTGCGCGCATTCTGCGACGCGTAAGAAAGGCAGGTCGGCAATGTATTTATTTCCGGCAATTGATTTATATGAAAAGCAGGTTGTCCGCCTTTATAAGGGCGACTATGCAAAAATGACGGTCTATAGCGACGATCCGCTGGCATTTGCAAAATCCTTTGAATCGGCAGGCGCACAGTTTCTGCATGTGGTGGACCTGCAAGGGGCGAAAACCGGCGAAACGCCGAATTTCGAGGTGGTGCGGTCGATCGCGCAAACAACGCAGTTGAAAATCGAAATCGGCGGCGGGATCCGCAGCATGGATGTGATCGAAAAATATTTAAACGCGGGCGTGGATAAGGTGATCCTCGGCACCGCGGCAGTGAACGATCCGCAGTTTTTAAAAGAGGCAGTGAAAACATATGGCGGTCGGATCGCCGTCGGCGTCGACAGCAAAGACGGCAAGGTGGCGATCCATGGGTGGACCAAATTGTCCGATCAGACCTGCTTTGGCTTTTGCGAACAGCTCGCCGCCATCGGTGTTCAAACGGTGATCTGCACCGATATTGCAAAGGACGGCGCCATGCAGGGCACCAACCGGGCGTTATATCGGGAGTTGGTGCAAAGGTTCGACATGCGCATCATCGCATCGGGCGGCGTGTCGTCGTCCGATGACATCAAAGCATTGCGGGACATCGGGGTTTTCGGTGCGATTTTAGGCAAAGCGCTATATACCGGCGCGGTCGATATCAAAACGGCGCTGGCCATCACAGGGGAGGAAACAAAATGATTACAAAACGCATTATTCCCTGTTTGGACGTGAAAGACGGCAGGGTCGTCAAAGGCGTCAATTTCAAAGGGATTTCGGATGTTTCCTCTCCGGTGGAGCTTGCGGATTACTATTCCAAAAACGGCGCGGATGAATTGGTGTTTTATGATATCACCGCTTCGTTTGAAGGACGAAAACTTTTCACCGATATTTTAAAAGAGGTTGCAAAAACGATTTTTATCCCGCTAACGGTCGGCGGCGGCATCAATACATTGGCGGATTTTGACCGTGTGCTTAAATGCGGCGCGGATAAAGTGAGCGTCAATTCCGGGGCGATCAAAAATCCGCAGCTGATTTACGATGCCGCTAAAAAATACGGCGACCAGTGCGTTGTGTTATCGGCGGATATCAAGCGGGTAAATGGCGCGTTTCATGTGTTTTTAAACGGCGGCCGGATCGATACCGGGATGGACGCGATTGAATGGATCAAAAAAGGGGTCGATTCCGGCGCCGGGGAGATCGTTGTCAACAGCATCGATACCGACGGTGTGAAAAAAGGGTTTGATCTGCCGATGCTGCGCGCGGTCTGCGACGCGGTGTCGGTGCCGGTGATCGCGTCGGGCGGCGCCGGCGGCATCGATGATTTTGTCACATTGTTTCAAACCCTGCCGCAGGTGGATGCGGGGCTTGCCGCGTCGATCTTCCATTTCGGCGAGGTGACGATCCCGGCTTTGAAAGCGGTATTAAAGCAAAACGGTATTCCGGTGCGCATAGAAAGGGAGTTTTAAAAATGGTTGATATTGACACGTTGAAATTTGATGAAAAGGGACTGATCCCCGCCATTGTGGTGGATTATAAATCCGGGAAAGTATTGACGCTTGCCTATATGAACCGGGAAAGTCTTCAGATCAGTTTGCGGGAAAAACGCACCTGTTTTTATTCCCGTTCGCGGCAGGAATTGTGGCGCAAAGGCGAAACCTCCGGCAATGTGCAGCATATTGTGAAAATCACCGCCGACTGCGATAAAGACGCGCTGACAGTGCTGGTCAAAAAGGACGGACCCGCCTGCCATACCGGCGCGGAATCCTGCTTTCACAACGACCTGTTTATCAGCGATGAGATCTCGCCCTTTTCCATGGAGGGACTGATGAAACTGATCGCAGGCCGGAAAACTGAAAAAAAGGAAGGCTCCTATACCACCTATCTGTTTGAAAAGGGTATTGATAAAATTTTGAAAAAGGTAGGGGAGGAATCCACCGAAGTGATTATCGCCGCCAAGGCGGACGATAAAAAAGAAACGATCTATGAAATCGCCGATCTTTGTTATCATGTGTTGGTGCTGATGGTGGAAATGGGCATTTCCATCGATGATGTTTTAGAGGAGCTTGCCTCCCGCCATGTGGTGGATCACAAGGTCAAACAGGAAAAAATGACCCATTAATTGGCGCTTATTAAAAAGAAAGCGCGCTTGCCGTTGTAAAAAAACATAGATCTGTTCATGCAAAAAACATCGTTGCGACAGCTGAATGATGCCGGAAACATCCAATGGAATGTGCACATCGGCATCGTCGTGGGGGGATTTTATCATGAAAGGAAATCTTGCAAAAGCGATCGCCATTTTGCTAACGCCACATAAGGCAGTAATTTGAAAACAACATTGAAATACAACTTATGGGCGTTGCAAAGGTGAAAAGACAGCGTAGAAGGCAAAAATGCTTTTTACGCTGTCTTTCTTTATGTTCAAAAATAAAATCGCACATTCGTCAAGCAAAAACTTCCTTGCTACAATGTAGGCGAGGGAGGTAAGCAGATATGCGAAATCAAAAATATTACATAGCGATTGATGAAAGTGAACGGAGAATTATTCTAAATGCTCTTAATACACTGCGCAACAAACTGCTTGCAGAAGGCAGATATACGGACGCAGTAGATGATGTTCTAATCAAAGTAGTCAACGCACCTGTTAAGAAATTCAAAATCAAAATTGCGGAGGTTTAAGGCTATGGAAAAGACAATATTTGAACAGATGGGCGGCACATATACTCAGCAAGGCGATTGCTATTTGCCAAATCTCGTCT
>CAMMAZ010000022.1 GCA_946493765.1 uncultured Clostridia bacterium
GAACAAATTTCACTGCATCGAAAAAGACCGCCCCACCTTCGGTGAGCGGTCTTTTGGGTCGAGGCGACAAGATTTGAACTTAAACCGGCCAGCGTCTGGACTGCACCAGCCGCATATGAAATTCCTCCGGAATTTCAAGAGACCGCGCGAACAAATTTCACTGCATCGAAAAAGACCGCCCCACCTTCGGTGAGCGGTCTTTTTTGGTCGAGGCGACAAGATTTGAACTTGCGGCCTCTGCGTCCCGAACGCAGCGCTCTACCAAACTGAGCCACGCCTCGACATCTTTACAACGAGATTTATTATATTGTATTTTCGCAAAAAAGTCAATAGCTTTTTTCATTTTTTTGAAACTTTTCGCGTTTATTACCTTTCAGATATGATGATTCTACCATTCAATACAACGCGGATTTCCCGATCGCACGGTATTCCCGCGGCGTTTTCCCGATATGGGCGCGAAACGCCTTATTAAAATTTGCAGTGTTATTGAATCCGCACTGCAGTGCGATTTCCAACATGGTGGTGGAAGAATCGGTTTCCAGCATGCGCATCGCCTTTTCCAGCCGTTTTTGGGTGATATAATCCCAAACGCCGGTTCCAATCACCGTTTTGAAAACCGTTGAAAAATAGCTGGCGCTTAAATTCGCATTTGCCGCAATATCCGCAAGCTTTAACGGTTCGGTCAAATGACTGTGGATATATTCGATCGCATTTTTGACCGGTAAAATATTGGCGCCGGTGCCTTTTTGTCCGGGTGCGTAATAATTCGTCTGTCGGATCAGCGTCAACAAGATCTCAATAACCTTTGCACGAACGGAAATCCTAAATTCCGGCGGTTTTTCCAAAAATTCTTTTTCGATTTCCAACAGCAGCCGGGCAATGATTTTGGCGGCGTCATCGCCGCGGTTTAAACGATTTTGAAATGTCTTTTGATGGGAGAAAAACAAATTGCTGTCGGAAAAGCTGTCGTTTCCGGTTCCCCAAAAATAACGCGGTTCAAAATGCAGATTCATCAAAATCATTTCTTCTCGATCATCAATTTTTGTGATACAATGTTCTTCGTTAGAGGAAAAAACGAAAACATCTCCCTTTTGAATGGAATAGACTGCGTTGGCCGTTGTGTATTTTCCGCTGCCGGATTTGAATAAAACGATTTCAAATTGACTGTGCCGGTGTTCCCGCCACGCTCTGTCACCGCTTGGCACATGCACGTTAAATAATTTGAGCAGCACATCCCGTTGATTGTTATCCTTGATCGATGCTTCTTTCACTTCCATTTTATAATCGCTCCTCCTTTCGGACAGCTAAATAAAGTTTGCAAACTGATAAATATAATTGATGAAAAATTCCGCATGAAAAGGTATACTGCAATTAAATTATACCGTAGGCAAGCACAAAGTCAAGCCGAAATATTTTAGAAACGAGGAAGATTGATGCAAAACTGTTCTTTTAACCCTTATTCCAATCCGTCGGAACTGAAAATCACCGATATGCGGTTCGTGGATATCGACGGCGCACCCAAACGCTGCACGATTTTAAAAATTATGACAAATCAAGGGATCACCGGCTACGGCGAGGTCCGTGACGCATCCAGTAAAACCTATGCGTTGCTGCTTAAAAGCCGGATTTTAGGAGAAAACCCCTGCAACGTGGATAAAATTTTCCGAAAAATCAAACAGTTCGGCGGTCATTCCCGGCAGGGCGGCGGGGTGTCCGGTATTGAGATCGCTTTATGGGATTTGGCCGGCAAAGCCTATGGCGTGCCGCTGTATCAGATGCTCGGCGGTAAATTTCGCGATCAAATCCGCGTTTACTGCGATACCGACGTTGATGGAAAACACACCGGCACCGATATGGGAAATGCTTTAAAAAAACGCATGGAAATGGGATTCACCTTTTTAAAAATGGATTTGGGGATCGGTCTGTTGCTCGACGAGCCCGGCACGATCAACGCGCCGTTGGGTTTTATAGACGAGATGAAAAAGTATGCTGGGCATATCTTAAACGCGCAGGGCGGTTCCGTTACCGAAGACATGGTCAAACAAAAAAAGAGCTATGATATTGTGACAACGGCGCATCCTTTTACCGGTATTCATTTGACTGAAAAAGGCTTGGATTTTCTTGAAAACTATGTCAAAGAGGTCCGCGCAGTTATCGGCTATGAAGTGCCGCTTGCCATCGATCACTTCGGGCATGTCTGCGTGGAGGACTGCATCAAATTTGCACGCCGCATGGAGCCTTACAATTTAGCATGGATCGAAGATATGATCCCGTGGATGTATACCGATCAGTATATTCGTTTAAAAAACAGCACGACGATCCCCGTGTGCACCGGCGAAGACATCTATCTCAAGGAAGGGTTCAAAACATTGCTGGACGCCAGGGCTGTTTCGGTCATTCATCCCGATATTCTCACCTGCGGCGGCGCATTGGAACTGAAAAAAATCGCCGATATGGCGGATGAAGCAGGGGTCGCTGTTGCGGTGCATATGGCGGAAAGCCCGATCGCCTGCATGGCGGCGGTGCAGACCTGCGCCGCGATGCATAACGTGCTGGCGCTGGAATTTCATTCGGTCGATGTGCCGTGGTGGAGCGATATGGTCACCGGGCTTTCCTCCCCTCTGATTCAAAACGGATTTATCACCGTGCCGGATAAACCGGGACTCGGTCTTGACGATGTGAACGAAACGGTGCTCAAAGAACATATCAATCCCGACATTCCCGGCATGTGGGAATCCACCGACGCCTGGAACAGAGAATTTGCAAACGACCGCATCTGGAGCTGATGCAATACTTTTCGGAGGTTTTTATTATGTTAGACAATCAAAAAATTCTGCAAAACTTCCATGCACAAAAGGAGCTTATGGAAGACAAAATCCAAAACGGCATTGAAGCCAACCGCAAAGGCTATTTCAAACTCAATTTTATCGATCAGGACAACAAACCGGTTGCCGGCGCGAAAGTGACAGTCAAACAAAAAACCAGCGCTTTTAAATTCGGCTGCAATTTGTTTAAGCTCGGCTGTTTTAAAAAGGACGAGGACAATGCCGATTATGCGGAGAAATTTGCAAAGCTTTTCAACATGGCGACCCTGCCCTTTTACTGGGACGATTTTGAACCGCAAAAGGGCAAAATGCGGTTTGACAAGGATTCGCCGTTTATTGATCGGCGGATTCCGCCGGAGCTGGGATTGGAATTCTGCCAAAAACATAATATTGAAGCAAAAGGTCATCCGCTTTTCTGGCAGGTCATGCTGCCGGAATGGCTGCCGGATGACTATGAACAGCTAAAACCTCACTGGACCGACCGCTTAGAAGCGATCGCCAAACGATATGACGGCGTGATCCGTTCCTTTGACTGTGTGAATGAATGCATCTCTGTTCCGCTTTTAAAAACCGAACCGCGGCACAACAGCGGTTACCGCAATTATAAACCGCTAAAAGGCGTTTACCCCGAATGGGCATTCAAACAAACGGCACATTTTTTCAAAAAAAGCAAGCTTGTTTTGAATGAAACCGCGGGTCCGTGGGATGATTACAAACAAGAGCTTTCCCCCTATTATCTGCTGGCGGAAAATCTGATCTTAAAAGGCTGTCAGGTGGATATCATCGGGTTGCAGTATCACAACTTCAACACGCCGGAAAACATGGTCGATCTAAACGCAAAATATTACAATCCGATGCATTTATATAAAGTCATGGATACCTATGGGCAGCTTGGCCGTCCGTTATCCGTCTCGGAGATCACCGTTCCCGGCTATGACGACGCACTGCAGGCGGAAATCCTCAAAAATCTCTACCGCATCTGGTTCAGTCACAAAAACATGGAATCCATCATTTATTGGAACCTTGGAGACAACTGCGCGATTTCCGCCGCTAACCGGGAAGGCTGGGCGGAGGACGCCTATAAAAGCGGACTGATCAACAATGATTTCTCCGAAAAATTGTCCTATCAGGTTTTGGATCAGTTGATCAACAAGGAATGGCGCACCAATCTGACAATCGAAACCAAAGACAGTCATACTTATTTCAAAGCGTTTTATGGAGACTATGAAATTACCGCTGTTCACAACGGTAAAGTGATAACACGCGAGTTGCATTTGAGCCGCGACGGTTATGACGAATTTCAATTTGTTTTTTAAAGGAGTGTTTTCTTTTGGTTGACTTGAAAGGAAAAAAAGCGCTGATCACAGGCGCCAGCCGCGGGATCGGCAGGGCGATCGCCTTAGAACTCGCCGCATGCGGGGCGGAGATTTTCCTGCATTATGCGAACAACACCGGCAAAGCAAAAGAGACCTTATCGGAAATTTCAAATCTTAGTGTTCCATGCAGGTTGATACAGGCGGATTTGAACGATCCTGCCCAAACCAAAGCCTGCTTTTCAAAGACCGGCGGGGTGGATATTTTAGTCCTGAATGCATCCACACAAATTAAAAATGAATGGGATAAAATCACCGAAGACGAATTTTCAAAACAGGTCAACTGCAACTTTTTATCTTCCCTTTTGTTGCTACAGCAATATATTCCGTACATGCAAAAACAGCGGTTTGGGCGCGTTGTCACGATCGGCAGTGTGCAGGAAACAAAACCGCATCCGCAGATGCTGGTTTATGCCGCGACAAAAGCGGCGCAAACCTCTATGGCAATGTCACTGGCGATGCAATTGGCGCCTTATGCTATCACCGTCAACAATGTAGCGCCCGGCACCATCTACACCGACCGAAACAAGCAAGCGCTGCACGATCCCGCTTATGCAAAGAAAGTCATGGATTCTATTCCGCTTCATTTTTTTGGAGAACCCAAGGACATCGCGGCGACCGTCCGGCTGCTTTGCAGCGATGAAGGACGATATATCACCGGGCAAAGCATTTATATCGACGGTGGAAAAAGTTTATAACATCCAAGATGGGAAAGGGCTTTGCTTTTTCCCATCTTTCTTTTATGAAAATAACAGCGCATTTTTTCATTTTTTCATTGACGTGCCGGTAATTCATGTTATAATAATAATAATATCAGACAAAGGAGTAAAATCATGTATTCATTTAATGGGACGGATTTCACCGTCGAGGATTATAACAATGCAAAAACCTTTGCCAATTTCCTGCCGGGGATTGCCGGACTGACCGGAACCCCGATGTGGGTGTTTTATGCCAATAAAGGTCAGGGTGTTTGCAGCTTCGGTGTGCGGGATAAAAATCATTGCATCATCGAATTCTATCCTGCAAACCAAAGCTATCAACAGGTGTTCAACAAGGGATTTCGCACCTATATCAAAGCGAACGGAACGGTTTTTGAGCCCTTCTCTCCCCACACAAAAAATGAAAAGGCCAAAATGAAGGTCAACGCTTGCGGTTTTTCCATTGAAAGCGTGAACAGCGAACACGGTATCAAAGTCACGGTTGACTATTTTACCGTTCCGATGGAAAGCTTTGCCGCGCTTGTCCGCCGTGTGAAAATCACAAATGTGTCGGACAAGGCAGTCGACCTGGAAGTGCTCGACGGCCTGCCGGAAATCTTTGCCAACGGTGTGACGGTTGACGGTTACAAATTTATGGGCAACACCTATCAGGCTTGGTCGGATGTGTTCAATCTGGAAAACAAGATTCCGTTTTATCATGTGCGCGCAAGCGTGGACGATTCGGCGGAAGTCAGCGAAATCACCGACGGTTATTTTTATCTGTCCTCGGTTGGTGGCGAATTGACCGCGCCGATCGTCGATCGCAAACTGATTTTTGGAGAAGATACCTCCTTTTATGTGCCGCATCTGTTTTGCAAACAACCGCTGTCGGAGATTTTAAAACAGCAGCCTGTCACCGAGAATAAATATGGCTGCGGGTTCACCCCGGCCGCCGCGAAACTTGCATCCGGTCAGACGCTAAAGATCGATTCTCTGATCGGATATACCAAAAATATCGATCAGATCAATGCGGACAGCGCACGGCTGTGCAGCGAAGCATTTTTTGAAGAAAAAGAAAAAATCAACCGCGACCTGATCGAAGATCTGACAAAAGAGGTCAAAACCAAAACCGCTTCGCCGGTATTTGATAAATATATTCAAACCACCTATATGGACAATCTGCTGCGCGGCGGCAAGCCCATGATTTTCGGAAAAAACGTTTACCATGTCTTCTCACGTAAACACGGCGACATGGAGCGCGACTATAACTTCTTTGTTGTCGAGCCGGAATATTACTCGCAGGGCAACGGCAATTTCCGCGACGTGAACCAAAATCGCCGGATGGACGTTTCTTTCTGCCCGCAGGTTATGGATTTCAACATCAAAATGTTTATGGATTTGATTGGACTGGACGGCTATAATCCGCTGTGCATTGAAGGACGCCGGTTCACCATCGACAAAGATACCGCGCTTGCAATCCTTCATAAACATGCGCAGGATGAACAATTGATCAATTTGTTCAGCAGCGAATTTACTCCTGGACAGATCGCCCAAAGAACAGACAACAAAGACTTCTTATATGACATTTTAGCAGCTTCCAGCAGCGATACCACCGCAGAGCTTGCCGACGGATACTGGAGCGATCATTTCACCTACAACATGGATCTGATCGACAATTATCTGTCCGTCTGGCCGGACAAAAAGCATGAACTGCTATTTGAACGCAAAGATTATAAATTCTTTGAAACCGGCGCAAAAGTTCGTCCCCGCAGTGAGAAATATGTGGTGACGAAAAACGGCGTGCGGCAGTATAACGCGCTGGACGAATCCAACATCACCAACGGCTGGGCCAAAGACAAAAACGGAAAACTGGTGCAAACCAATTTATATGGAAAACTTTTGTCGCTGGCCGTTAACAAATATGCGCTTTTGGATCCTTACGGCATGGGCATTGAAATGGACGGCGGTAAACCCGGCTGGAACGATTCGTTAAACGGGTTGCCGGGTCTGATCGGTTCCGGCCTGTCCGAAACCTTTGAAACCAAACGCATCTTTGATTTTCTCTTATCGCTAAGTGACGATGAAACCGTCGACCTACCGGAAGAAATCGCGGAATTGATGCAGGAACTTTTACAGATCACCAACGCAGGCTACAATGATTTTGATTTCTGGAACGCGATTTCCAATGCGCGCGAAGCCTACCGTGACAAGATTTATGCCGGCGTCAGCGGTGTGAATGCTGCTGTTCGCACTTTTGACATCAACGACACGCTGGCGGCTTTCAGCCGGAAGCTCGGAGACGGCATCGACAGAGCGTTGGTTGTCGGCAACGGCGTTTATCCCACTTATTTTTACTACACCATGACCGATTACGACGTCAAAGACGGTGTTGTGATCCCGAAAGCCTTTGAGCAGGTCGTTGCGCCGCTGTATCTGGAAAGCACCACCCGCGCGCTGAAGGTCACCAATGACAAGGCAATGGCCAAACGGTTATATGATGCGCTGAAAGCTTCTGATGTGTATGACCGGAAGCTGAAAATGTATAAAATCTGCGAGTCTTTGAAAAACGCAAGCTACGAACTCGGTCGTGCTACGGCGTTTACCTCCGGCTGGTTGGAAAATGAATCTGTCTTTTTACATATGGAATATAAATATTTCCTCCAGCTTTTAAAAAGCGGATTATATGATGAATATTACACGACGATCAAAGACGCACTGGTTCCTTTCCTGGATCCTGCGATGTATGGCAGAAGTATTTTAGAAAATTCTTCTTTCATCGCCAGCAGCGCCAATCCGGACGAATCGGTGCATGGCACCGGATTTGTCGCAAGACTTAGCGGCTCCACCGTTGAAATGCTGGAAATGTGGGCGGTCATGTTCGCCGGCAAAACGCCCTTTACCTTTGAAAACGGTGTGCTGACTTTTGCGCTGCACCCGGCATTGCCGGAATGGCTGTTTGATGAAAAGGATCAAGCGGCGTTCACATTGCTCGGCAACATAAATGTGATCTATCACAATCCGTCCCGCAAAAACACTTATGACGGACTGACCGTGCAGGCAATGGAAATCACAAAACAGGACGGCACAAAATATACTGCCGGTTCCGCCTTGACCGGAGAGGATGCAGTCGCTGTCCGAAACGGCGATGTGAAGGAAATTGTTGTAGAGCTCGGATAAGTTTTAAAAAAATAAACAAAAGGCATGAAAAGGCTTTGACTTTTTCATGCCTTTTGTTTATAATGAGCATGTATGTTAAATCTAAGGGGTGGAAAACATGGAACAGGAAAAAGTGATCGAACTGCTGCACAGTTTATCGCTCAAAGAAAAAGTTGCGCAGTTGTTTCAGGGTTATGCGCATCTTTTCGGCGCAAACGGTGAAGCAACCGGCGTTTCGGACGACAGTCAATTTAACGAATTTACCATTAATAATTTGGGTTCGGGATTGAACATTTTCGGTATTGACCAATTAAGACGCATTCAGACAGAACATTTAAAACACAATAAAGCTCCGTTGATCTTCATGGCGGATGTGATTTATGGATGCAACACCGTTTTCCCAATTGCTTTGGCACAAGGGTGTTCTTTCAATCCGGAACTCATTAAAAAAACGGCTGCAATATCCGCACGGGAATCGGTCACCGAAGGAGTCAACGTGACCTTCTCTCCGATGGCAGATATCACAAGGGACGCGCGCTGGGGCCGATGTGCGGAAGGCTATGGCGAAGATCCGTTGCTGACTTCCCGCATGGCAAAAGCGATGGTAGAGGGTTATCAGGGCGACGATCTTTCCGATCCCTACACCGTGGCATCCTGCGTGAAGCATTTTGCGGCCTACGGCGCAACCTGCGACGGCAAGGATTATAACGCGACGGACATGTCGGAACGCACCCTCCGCGAGGTTTACCTGCCGGGCTACAAAGCGGCGGTGGACGCCGGCGCATCGTTGGTGATGACTTCATTTAACACCATCAATGGCATTCCAGCTACTATCAACAAATGGCTGATGAAAGGAATTTTAAGGGACGAATGGGGCTTTAACGGCCCTGTGATCTCGGATTACGGCGCGATTCTCGGCGTTTGCGCGGAAGGCGCCGCAAACAGCATGGAAGAATGCGCAAAGCTCTCGATGGAAGCGACTGTCGACATCGATATGATGGACGAGGTCTATCCTAACAATCTGGAAAAGCTGGTGAACAGCGGTGAAATCTCCATGCAGATGCTGGACGATGCGGTGCTGCGGATCCTCGAACTGAAAAACAAGCTCGGCGTTTTGGATGATCCTTATAAATACCTGCGCGACGATCATCCGATCAGCGAAAAAGAAAAACAAGAACACTTAGAATTTGCAAAGGAAGTTGTCGCGCAGTCGAGCGTTTTATTGAAAAATGAAGACAATATCCTCCCGCTTGATCGCAAACAGAAAATTGCGTTTATCGGGCCTTATGTGTTTAAAAATAACTTGATGGCGCTTTGGGCATTTATGCCGCATCGGGAACTGGGCATCACCTTAAAAGAAGCAATAGAGCAATATTATCCCGATCATGCATACAC
Organism: uncultured Clostridia bacterium; assembly: GCA_946493765.1. Lineage (GTDB taxonomy): Bacteria > Bacillota > Clostridia > Oscillospirales > Acutalibacteraceae > RUG11462. Next base: position 9,448 of record CAMMAZ010000022.1, read on the forward strand.
TTATGAAAAAGGCTGTGCGATTTTAAGCGAGGACGAATTTGTGGAGAAAGTCATCCCGGACGAATGCCATAAGGATCCTGAAGCTTATATCGCAAAAGCGGTAGAGGCTGCAAAGAAAGCGGAAGTTGTAGTGCTGGCGCTGGGCGAACATGCATACCAGTTTGGTGAATCCAGAAGCCGCACCTATTTAACGCTGCCGAAAATGCAGCAAAAGCTGTTTGAACAGGTGGCAAAAGTCAATGACAATATCGTGGTGCTGCTGTTCAACGGACGCCCGCTTGCAATTGGAGATATTGCACAAAAAGCAAAGGCAGTTTTGGACATGTGGTTTCCCGGTTCTGTGGGTGCAGATGCTGCGGCGCAGATGCTCTTTGGCGACCGTGTCCCCTCGGGCAAGCTCTCGATGAGCTTTCCGCAGTCTTCCGGTCAGTGCCCTGTTTATTACAGCTTTTTGAAAACCGGTCACTATAGTGCATATGGTCTGACTGAGCCATATGCCCTGCGGTATATCGATGTGCCCAATCCCCCGTTTTACGCATTCGGCCACGGTCTTTCCTACACCACGTTTTCCTATAGCGACATTCGGTTATCCGATGATACGCTGACCGAAGACGGCAAGATCACCGCCAGCATCGATGTGACCAACACCGGCACGATTGACGCTTATGAAACGGTGCAGTGTTATATCCGGGACATTTGTGCGAGCATGCTCTCCCGCCCGTTAAAAGAACTCAAAGATTTCAAAAAGCCGTTTATCAAGGCGGGCGAAACAGTGACATTGCAGTTTGAGATCACCGAACCGATGCTGCGTTTTTATAACAAGGATATGGAATATAAAAGCGAAGCCGGCACGTTCAACTTGTTTATCGGGGCGGCTTCTAATAACTGCAAACAGACAACATTTACGTTAAAATAATAAGCAATGCTCCCAGGGCTTTGATGTCCGGGGAGCATTCTTTTTATTCTAAATTGGATTTGCAGGTAAAGGTATCGGCGGTGATTTGCAGCACAGCGACTCCATCCAACGGAATATTCTGAAAATCAAAGTCTTTTCCGGTCTGCTGTTTCATCAGCAGGCGCAGCGCTTTTTCTTTTTGCGTTTTTTCATGGATCATTTCCGCTTTCCCGTTTCCGATCACACTGGCATAGCGGTAAGTGTAGGCGCAGGCGGTTTCTCCCGCCTCCAGCTTTCCAAAGTCCATTTCAAAGCAAACCTGCGGATTGTTTTGCAAAATATCGATTTTTCTGCCTTTCATCGCGGAATGCAAATATAATACCAGCCGGTTTCCTCCCATTTCATAGCCGAAATTCACCGGCACGATATAACACCTGCCGTTATCCACCATGCCGATCCTGCAAACCTTGCACTGATTGATGATTTGTTCGATTTTCCTAATATCCTTGATTTCGCGTTCTGCACGTCTCATTTTTCATCCCTTTTCCTTTATTCCAACGGCAATATCCCGCCGATATCCTCCAACTCTCCTGGAAGCGCCAAATAAGAAACCCGATATTTCTCCAAAAAGCTTCGGATTGCCGGGAAGTCCGGATGTCCCTCTATGTTCCCGGTAAACAGCATCGTATGCCGGTCGATCAGGCCGCCACAACCGCCGATAAAACCATAATCATAACCGGGTAGTTTGATAAATCCCGGACGGATAAGCAAAACATCCATGCCGCTTTTTTGCAATGCGGTGCAAACACCTTTGTCTGCTGTGATCACAGCCTGCGACGCGACAAAAAGGCAGGCGCATTTTGTGTAGCCCTGCCGGACGGTTATCCATTTTTTATTTTGCAATGCGCACGAAAGCTGCGGATCCGCTGTTTTCGGGTTCAGCACCGCATAATCATCCAAAACGGCGCAATTCAACGCCGCATCAAAAGGATATTCCGGCTTTAAATCCTGTTTGACCGGTATGCAGACAAACCCCTGCGCTTTCAAATTCGCGATCAGATCCGTTTGTTCTTTTGCAATGAAAACCGCTGTTCCGGTAAAACAGAGATTCATGTCCGCGTGCGCACAGACCGGTTTTGAAAGATGCGGATTCTCCGGCACCGGAATGACACGGATACCAAGCTGTTCGATCCGATCAATATATCGATATGTACCGCAGACGGCTGCGGTTTTTATTTTTATCAAAGGCAGATTCGGCAGCATGCCCATTCGCTCCTAATCCTGACGCAGTGCGTCCACCGGTTTTAGTTTTGCCGCTTTATAGGCGGGATAAATGCCAAACACAACGCCGGTGAGCACCGCACTGCCTACCGCTGTTGTGACGGCGTTCAACTGAATGTCCACCGGCACAGAAAATAGGTGTCCGCCGATTATCGCTGTTCCCACACCGATGATGCATCCTATTATACTGCCAAGCAGCGAAATCGTCAATGCCTCGACTAAAAATTCAAACAGAATCTTTTTAAAGTCCGCACCGATCGCCTTTTTGATCCCGATTTCCTTTGTGCGTTCACTGACCGAAACGAGCATCACCGTCATGATGCCAAGTCCCGAAACCAGCAGTGAAACGGCGCCGATCACCGATAAAACAGCGGTCACAATGGTCAATAGCCCGCTGAGTTTTTCCCGCTGCACGGCAATATTCTCGATTTCAACGGTGTCCTTTTCCCCTTTTTCCGCATAAAACGCAGAAAGAATCGCATCGGAAACGATATCGATATCCATATTTGCATCCGTTTTCACAGCAATGCGATCGATCGTTTTCACCCCTGCAGCGCTTTGCATGGTGGAAATCGGAATATAAGCAAAATCCGGAACAATACTGCCCATCAGGCTTTGCAGAATGCTGCTTCCGGTTTTCGTGATACCGATCACTTCATAGTTTTCATAAACGCCATTTAATAAAACGGATACCTCCCGGTTCACCGCATTTTTATTGCCAAACAAATTCAGCGCCGTGTTTTCGTCCAACAGACAAACATTTTCAAGCAGTTCAATATCTGAACGGGTAAAGCCTCTGCCATATAAAATTTCAATGGAGATCGCCTGCTCGCTGCCATATTCGATGCCCCAAAGCATCGCCTGCCTGGTTTCACCGAACGCACTCAACACAGCGTCACCCGTCAAAACCGGCACAGCGGACGTCACACCCGAAACGGACGCAACCGTTTGCACATCCGCATTTTCAATGGTATATCCGTCGCAGGCAGACACAGAAACGCCGTTGAGCCCCAAACTGTCCAATTCTGCATTCACAGCGGTGGTTCCGGCGCTGCCGATGGTTGATATCAAAACAACCGACGCCACGCCAATAGAAATGCCCAGCATCGTCAGCAGTGTGCGGAAGCCTTTGCGGAAAATATTTTTCACAGAAAGCTTTACAAGTTCGATCATTTTTCTTTCACCGCAACCTCATCGCCGGAAAGGGAGGACGGATTGATGACATAATATTCTCCTTTTTGCAGACCGTCTTGTATGATAATCCCATTCTTCACCGCGTCCCCGGTTTTGATTTCCCGCATTTTCGCCGTTCCCTGATCGATCACATAAACATACTCTTCGTTTTTTTCGTTCTGCACAATCGCGCTATAGGGCAAAACGATCGCATCCTTTATGGTTTGAATGATAACCTTTGCTTTCACATTAAACCCGGGTTTTAAGCTGCTGTCGGCATTTTTGATTTCCGCTGTAGCTTGCACGACGGTTGCGGTTCCGGTGGATTTCGCCTGTGCGCTGATCGCGGTGATCTCGCCCGCATAGGTATTTTCAAATCCGGAACCGGTAAAGGTCAATTTTGCGCCGGTTTTGATGTTCGCAATATTTTCTTCTCCGATCTGCAAAGCAAGCTGCAAATTTTTTGGTTCGATCACAGTAAACAAAACATCGTTTTGCAGCAGCTGCTGGTCATCCGTTACCTGCAAAAGACTGATCGTTCCGCTGACATTCGCATACACATAAGGATCGATCGGGTCAAAATCATAAACGCCGCTGTTTAAATAATTCTGTTTTGTCTTGTCAATGTCGATCTTTAAAACAGGGTCGTTCTTGCTGATAAAATCACCTGCTGTTACCAACACCTTTTCCACAACCAGCTCTCGCTCGGCCTTTTGTTCCGTTTCATGCTCTGCCATGATTTCACCTGTGACCGTTGCCGTCACATCCACATTTTCTGTTTGCACACAATCAATTTGAACGCTTTGCACCGATGCCGGAAGCACATTTGGAACAAGCAGACCCGCTATAAGGACCAAAACGGCAGCGATCAAAATCCAGTGGTATTTTTTCATCCCGATCTTCCCTTTTATCAATTTAATCTGTCTTCTTTTATTCTCCCAGTTTTTAACCGGCTCATTCATCAAAAAAGATGAATAAAATCGATGAGAAACAAAAGACTAGTAATATTATGACTTAAAGGGATGTTTTTGATGGGGAATATACCTTGCTCGCAAAACTGCCGGTTTCAGAACGAAGGCCACTGCGAACTGAACAAGCCGACTTTTATCAGTTCGGTCTATGGCAAATGTCCGCATTTTTGCAAAAAAAATCCGCAAACGGGAAGTTTGCGGAACAATTCAATTGACAACAGCATCGAAAGCCTTGCGGATGGTTCGCACGCCGATGACCTCGATTGAGTCGGCAGCTTTTTTGGAAAGCGTTTTCACATTGTGAATCGGTATCACGCAACGCTTAAAACCGAGCCGGGCAGCTTCCAAAACACGCGCTTCGGCATTCAGCACTGTGCGCACTTCGCCGGCCAATCCAATTTCACCAAAGGCGATCACATCCTCACGGATAACGGTGTCTTTAAGCCCCGACGCTAAGGCGAGCACCACCGCAAGATCAACGGCAGGCTCATCCAGCCTTAATCCACCAACGATGTTGACATAAGCATCAAAGGCAGAGAAATGCAGGCCGACGCGTTTTTCCAAGACAGCCAGTAACAGATTCAGACGGTTAAAATCAAAGCCGGTCGCCATTCGGCGCGGGTTCCCGAATCCGGTCGCCGTGACCAATCCCTGCACCTCCGCCAAAATCGGTCGTGTGCCCTCCATGACACAGGTCACACAGGTGCCGGACACATTGTGCGGACGTCCGCCGATGAGCACTGCCGATGGATTTGCAACCTCTGAAAGTCCGTGATCGTTCATCTCAAAAACACCGATCTCATTGGTGGAACCAAACCGGTTTTTCACAGCGCGCAGAACCCGGTAGGTCAAATTCTTTTCGCCTTCAAAATATAAAACCGCGTCCACAATATGCTCAAGCACTTTCGGTCCTGCGATCGCGCCGTCTTTATTGACATGACCGACCACCAAAACGGGAATATCCAGTGTTTTGGCGGTGTGCAAAAATGCGTTTGTGCATTCCCGCACCTGAGAAACACTGCCCGGCACCGATGAGATCGACGGCAGATTCATGGTCTGGATCGAATCGATCATCACAATATCGGGGCGTGTGGCATGGATATACGCGTCAATCGTTTCCACATTGGTTTCGGTCAGCACATTCAAATTTTCAGTCGTCACACGCAAACGCTGCGCACGCAATTTTAACTGCCGCTGCGATTCCTCTCCGGATACATATAAAATCGAAAGTTTTTCACCCAATGTTTGGCACATCTGCAAAATGATCGTGGATTTTCCGATTCCCGGATCACCGCTGAGCAGCACCAGAGAGCCCTTGACAAGGCCGCCGCCAAGCACCCGGTCGAGCTCCCGCAGCCCGGTCGCATACCGGCTTTCACTGCCCGCCGTGATCTCCGACAGTTTATAAGAGCGGATATCCGACAGGCTCTGCGGATTGACCGCTGTTTTTTCCGAGGCCGGGGCTAGAACCTCTTCGGTAAAACTGTCCCAAGCGCCGCATTCGTTGCATCTTCCCTGCCATTTCACAACCCGGTTTCCGCATTCACTGCACACAAAAACCGTTTTATTCTTCGCCAACTTCCCTTTCTCCTCCTGTTTGATATTGATTCAATCCGCACACAATCGCAAATGCCATTGTGCATTGATACGCATCTGTTTTCAGTTTTTCGAGATCCGCACCATTGGATAAAAAACCGCATTCCACCATCACCGCCGGTTTGGTCGCGTTCCACAAAAGATAAATATCTTTGGTGGAACGTTTGATCTCCCTTGTATTATCCTGCTGAACGAGCGACACCACCTTCTGCTGCACGTTCTGCGCGAGCAGCTTGCTGCCGTCGTTATTGCCGCCGTAAAACACCTGGGTGCCTTTGCAGTAGCTTTCACTGTATTTATTCTGATGGATGCTTATGAGCAGCTGGGCATTCGTTTCCTCCAGCATTGCCAGACGGTTTCTGATATCACTGACCTTTTTTTGCCGGATAGTTGCACTGTCGTCATCATGAATGGAAATATCCGTTTCTCTGGTCTGCAGAACATCATAGCCGAAAAAGTGCAAAAACACATTCATTTTTTTCGTGATGGCCAGATTGATATCCTTTTCCATCGTTCCGTCGTCAGCGACTGCACCGCCGTCTACCCCGCCGTGGCCCGCATCCAACATGATTACCGGCAGCGTCTGCACAACCGCACCGCTGTCGGCCGGCAAATAATACTGCGCGCTGTTAAACAGCAGCGCCACCATGCAAATCAGTGCCAAAACCGGTATGATTATCTTTTTCAAATGTGATCAGCTCCGTATCAGGGTTTGACAAAAAAGCACCTGATACACTCTATGCACCGACATTTGTGGTTATTCTTTTGTTTTTTTGTAGAAAACGACTTCGTTGAAAGAGAATTTCGACAATCCGATCCAATAGGAAAGCATGGAAAGGATCGGGATCACCAGCAGTGTGGAAAGAGAAAGCAGGATATCGCTCCATGCGATTTCCATGATCGTTAAATCCGCCGGCATGACGGAATAATGGAATGGGAAAAAGAATGCATTGATCATTTTATAATAGCCGATAAAGTTTGCCGGCACGCCAAAGATTCTGGAAACCAGCAGCACGATTCCTGACAGTAAAAACGGTGAAGTTGCAATCAAGCCGACCCAAAAGCCTTTTAAAAGGCTGCGCTTTTTATGTCCTGATTCGATCAGCACGATATCCCGGGTGCCGCGGTCCCGCGCCAGTGAATAGACGACTGCTGTTATAATCAAAATATTAATGATTTGGATAAGGGCGCGCACCAGTGAATTGGATGAAATGGAAATGATAAAAAAGGATAGCAAAAAACAGCCGATATCTGTCATAAACAGCCGGATAAACATGGAGGAGCAAAAACTTGAAAAGGTATTTCTGTTCATTTTAAAATCCCGCCTTTCTAAAACGACCTGTGACCGAGCTGTTCGGCCAATGCCGCCAGCTGTTCACCACCCGGCAGCGCTCTCGCACAGGCAACTGCCTGATTTGTCAGTGTGTCGGCCATCTGCTGTGCGCCGGGAAGCCCTAAAAGCGTCACATAGGTATTCTTATCCGACTTTTCATCGCTGCCGATCGGTTTACCGAATTGCTTTGCATCGCCGGTCACATCCAGAATGTCGTCAACGATCTGGAACGCCCGCCCGAGATATTCACAATAGTTGCAGCACAGATCCGTGACTTTCGGGGACGCATCCGCTAAAACACATGCGATCTGCGCGTTAACCCGAATCATGGCAACCGTTTTGCCGGACTGGATTTTTGCCAGTTCATCCAGCGAAATCTTTTTGTGCTCACTGTCAAGATCCAGCACCTGTCCGCCCACCATGCCGCACATGCCTGCGGCGTGACCCAGCATTTGTATCGCCCGCAATGCTCTGACAGCATCTATTGACGCCGGGAGATCCGTCGCCGTTTCAAATGCAAGCGTTAAAAGCGCATCACCTGCGAGCAGTGCGGTGCTTTCCCCGAACGCAATATGATTCGACGGTTTGCCTCTGCGCATATCGTCGTTATCCATGCACGGCAGATCGTCGTGAATCAAAGAGTAGGTGTGAATCATTTCGACTGCGCAGGCAAAGGAAAGAATGTCCGCCGGATCGCCGCCGCAGACACGATAGATTTCCAGCATCAGCGCCGGGCGAATGCGTTTGCCGCCGGCCGTGATGCTATATAGCATAGCCTTTTTTAACTGTTCCGGCGTCTGTGTGATCTTCTCGAAAATCGCTTCCAGATGCTTGTCCACCATTGCCGCATGCTGCGCAAATAGATTATTCTCCATCCTGTTGTCCTTCCCTGTCGGTCAGCTGAATAATTTTCAGCTTTGCGTTTTCCAATTTTTCAGAACAAAATTTAGATAATTTGACGCCTTCTTCATAACATTTTGTCGATTCTTCCAGCGTCAGGCCGCCGCTTTCCAAAAGCGCGGTGATTTCCTCCAAACGTTTCATCGCGCTTTCAAAGGTCAGTTCACTCATTTTATTGATTTCCTTTCTAAAGTAATAAAATCCATAAAATACTTTATCTGCAAATTTTATTGCGTACTGTTTTCATCCGCAATGACCGCATCTTTTTGACCGGTTGCAAAGCGGATTTGCACCCTGTCTCCTGTTTGCAGCATGCCCGCATCCCGCACGATCTTTCCGTTGTGCTGCACGATCGAATAACCGCGCAGCAGGATCTGCAGCGGGCTTAAGGAATCAAGTTTTGCAGCCGCCTGCACAAACTGCTCCTGCTTTTGCGACACCGTTTTTTCAAACCCATTTTGCAGCCGGTGGGACAAAAAGTCGAGCGTCTGTGCTTTTTGGTCCACCAAAAATGTTGCGTTCGCCATGCATTGCTTGTTTAAAAGCGCTTGCAGCATCAATTTTTTCTGGGTGTATACCCTTTTGAGCGCGTTCGCACACCGCAGCTGATTCTGCTGCAAAAACTGCAGCAGTTCTGTTTTGTCCGGTGTGGCAAGTTCCGCCGCCCCCGACGGAGTCGGCGCGCGCAGATCCGCCGCATAGTCGCAGATGGTGAAATCCGTTTCATGCCCGACAGCGGAAATGACCGGAATGTCGGACGCGCGAATGGTTCTTGCCAGCGCTTCGCTGTTGAACGCCCACAAATCTTCGATCGACCCACCGCCGCGTCCGATGATGATCACATCGGCGCATTTCTTTGCATTCACGTCCTTGACCGCCTGGATCAGTTCCGGTTCCGCCGTGTCTCCCTGCACCGTCACAGGGCACATCACCACCGTCGCCACCGGATACCGGCGGGACAAAATATTCAGAATATCCTGCACGGCGGCGCCGGTCGGCGATGTAATCACCGCGATGCGGCGCGGCAGACGCGGAATCGGCTTTTTAAGCGCTTTGTCAAACAAACCCTCTTTTTCAAGCTTTGCTTTGAGCTGCTCGTAGGCGACGTTTAAGTCCCCTTCACCCAGTGGTTTCATCGCCATGATATAAAGCTGATACTGTCCGTCCCGTTCATAAAGCGAAACCTTGCCCCGGCAGGCGACCATCATGCCGTTTTGCGGCTTAAAGGTCAGCCGGCTGTTATACTGCCGGAACATCACTGCGCGGATCAGCCCAGTTTCATCCTTTAAGGATAAATACATATGCCCCGTCCGGTAATGATCGGTAAAATTCGATATTTCGCCGGTAACGACAATATCATTTAAGTAAACGCTGCTTTCCAAAAGCGAACGGACATACATGTTCAGCTGTGATACCGTTAAAACACGTTGTTTTTCAGCCATTTTCTCCGTTCCTCTCCTTTTGTTTCTGATAAAAAATGCTGCCGATCAGCGCCGTCCCCGCGGCATTGTCGGAAGAAAATTCCGGCTTTGCAAACAAACCGCCCTGTTCGGACAACCGCTCGGACACCAGCGTGTTTCGCATGACACCGCCCGCATAAACAAACGGCAGATTGCCATATTGCAGCCGCAGCTGTTCGGTCATCTGCCGGATGATCGCATAAACCGACTCCACAACAAATTTAGCAATATCCGGCGCCAAAACGCCCTCTTTTAACATTTCCTCACACTGGTTTTGCAAACCGGAAACACAGCAATCCGCCCCTTTGAGGGTCACTTTCGGTTTTTTGAGCAGTTTTCCGCTGCAAGACAGCCTGTCCAATTCGCCGCCTGCCGGAAACGGAAGCCCCAGCATCACGCCGACACGATCAATGAGTTGCCCGATTTTTAAATCCAATGACCGGGCCACAATTTCACAGCGCAGAATATGCTTTTCATCCGGTTGCACCAGCAGCGCTTCGGTTGTGCCGCCGGAAACATGAAAAGCGATAAATTTTTTTTGCAACAAATCCAACCGTCCGATCGAAAACAGCGCCGCCGCAACATGCCCGATCTGATGCGCTGTTTCAAAACAAGGGATATGCTGCGCCGCTGCGATCGATTTTGCCGTGCAAACGCCCGCTAAAAACACCGGCATATAAGACCCCGCCTGGTTACGCGGTTTTGCAGACACGCAGACCGCTTCGAGTGCAGGCGGCTGACAAAATGACGAAAAGGCGGCTTCCAAAACACCGGGAAGCTGCCTTATATGTTCGAAAAGCGCCTGACTTTGCATCAGGCCCACTTCTCCCGCTTTGACGGGGAGCAATTTCTTTTCGCTTATCATTTTGCCGCTTTGTGTGTCAAACAAAGCGCAGGATGTCGTGTAATTGCTGGTATCGATGCCTAAAATCATGATGTTATTTTTTTTGCAACGGCGCCCAGAACCCCATTGACATAGGCCGGGTCGCCGTCGCCGCCATATTTTTTAACGAGTTCCACAGCTTCATTGATGGATGCGCTGACCGGGATATCCGATTCAAACAGCATTTCATAAACACAAATGCGCATGACCGCAAGCGAAACACGTGGAATTCTGTTCAGCTTCCAGCCGATGCTGCAATCGGAAATCAACTCGTCGATCTGTTCTAAATGATCAAAAATACCATTCACGCTGCGTTCGACAAACGCACTGGTCTTTAAATTTCTGGATTCTATCGCATTTTCAATGATTTCCGGCAATGTTTCATCTTTAAAGGATTTTTCAAATGTCAGCGCCAAAATCTGCTGTCTTTGTTCACTTCTTGTCATTTCAAACGTCTTTCCGCCGATCTTATTTTTCCTGGCTTGTGGATTTCAGCTCGATTTCACAAACATGGACATTGACCTTGGAAACGACAGATCCGGTCATGTTCTGCACCGATTCTTTGACCGCTTCCTGCACCTTCAGACAAACGTCTGCCACCTTGATCCCGGTTGTGACCTTGATGAAAATATCGATCACCAGTTGATTTTCTTTTAAGGACACGATAACGGATTTCGCAATATGCTGTGTTTTCAAAAAGCCTTTCAAGCTTTGCTTTTTGGCCACAACCCCCGCAACACCCGGCACATCGGTTGCAGCAACGGTCGCCATCTTTTCGATCACTTCTTCCGAAACAACGACATTTCCGGCTTTTGAACGCCTGATATCCATATTCCAAACCATCCTTTCCTGTTCACACAGAAATCACTTGTTTTGTTTTTCTTTTCTATTATACCAATTAATCGCACAGATAACAACTATTTTATTTCAATTATTTTAATATTTTCCAAAGTGGTATCGGTCACAGAGGTCACCGCATCCTGAATCTGGGCGGTTTCACTGGCAAGCAACCCTTGTTCACTGCACTGCACCACCACATTCACGCTTTTTTCCGAAACGACGGCAACACAATTTTCAAATCCTTTGGACTGCACCAGCGTTTCAATGGAACGTTCATCCTCACTGAACTGGGTTAATTGTGCAATCTTCTCCACTGCGGCCGATTTTGCTTTATCATCGGTTTTTACATCGTCCACAATCTCTTTGAGTGTTTCCAGATCTTCTGCGCGCTGTGTTTCCCGGTCCTGTTTGGTCTTTTCAAAATAATCCGTTTGTGCAGCGGTGGTCGCATTGACATATTTCGCATCACCCAAATATTTATCCGTCTGCGTTTCGCCAAGCATAGATGTTAAATCCATGGTTCCGTTCGCTTCGGAATACATCCAATTGAGATACACGGCGGCGGACAGCGCGACAACCAGCACAGCCAGCACCACAATACGTTTTGACAGTATTTTACCACTTTTCATTTCAAGATTCAATCCTTTCAAAGTTAATTATTTTGAAGACTGCATCCCCATAACGCAGACTTTTTGGGACGAAATATCCAGTGCAGTTGAAACGAGCGTTTCGATTTTTTGCTGCAACGCAGCGTCGTCTCCACCTTCACAGGTCACCACCACGCCTTTGACGCGCGGCATCACACTGGTCACGATCAACGGAACGTCGTTTCCCTGTTCATCATTGACAATCACATAGTTTTTTTCATTGCTTCCATCCTTTTGGATCTTTGACTGATCTGTTCCGCTGACGTCCTCCACTTGTTTTGAATCCTCTTTCACCTCACTCGCATAAACATATTCAATATCCGTTTCCAATGTCACAACGACCGAAGCCTCTCCCCCCGTCACCGCATGTACTGCCTGCTCTAACTGTGTTTGTAGGCTTTTTGCATATTCCTGTGCCGTAATATTTTCTGTCGCTTGCGCACTGCTTTTGTTCCCGCCTCCGAAAAAGCCGGAAACGAAAATCAGCACAATGCCGACAAGCCCGATGATGACCAGCGCATTTGGTTTTTGTTTGATATATGCCGCTATCTTTTTAACCCCATCCATCATTCCAATTCTCCTATAACTGTTTTGATTCCAAGCTGCTCTTCAATCTCCTTGGCTGCAAAAACCGCCCGATCTATATCCCCTTTATTTAAAAATAACTGCGCCTCATTAATTACTATGCGGTTGTCTGCGTTTGTATCCGTGTTTATCACAATTTTTGCATAAGTGATGTCGTGGTCATATAAAATCACCCGAATCTGTTCTTTTGCCGACGCTGCCGCTGATTTTTCCAAAATTTCCGAATCCAGCACCGCCTTCCCTTGTGCAGGTTGTAAATCCAAATCGATGCCGCTGATAAAAGGGGTCAGCAAGGATAGCATTAAAACTGTTCCTGTGATCAGCCGCATCTGCGCTTTGTATTTATTTTTGGGTATCAGCATCTCAATGACACCGACAGCAATTGCACAAAAGCAAATTGCCAAAACCGCTTCTTTTAATCCGTTCATACGCCGCCTCCCGCTGACACTGTGATGGTAATACAAAAAATGAACATCACCGCAACACAAATCAACACCGCCATGACAATCGATAAAGCTGCATTTACCGCATCGGCCAAAGCCGATACCGGTGTAATGGAATAAAGCCCCGCCACCACTGAACAAAACATCAGGATAAATTTATAAAGAATCACCTCGATCAGCACCGGCAAAATCAGCGCCAACAGCACGATCACAACATACATCCCGGCCGTGGATTTCAAAATCGACATACAGGACGCCAGTGATCCAAACGCTTCACTGACCGGTGCGCCGATAATCGGCACCGCCGTGGAAACAAAAAATTTGGCGGTTTTACCGGCGGCGGAATCCGCACCGCTATTGATAAAAGACTGAAAAGAAAATAAGATCATAAACACCGTCATGACAAACGTCAATGTCCAGACCGCAATTTTTTTAATCAGCGCCGCAAGCCCGTTTAACTGCCCGTTTCCGCTTGCTGCACCGGAAATACCGATACACAAATACATCGATGAAAACGGCGCGATCACATAACTCGAAAGTGTGCTGACTATCTGGGTTGCGATAAACAGCAGCGACTGGAAGCCAAGCGCGGTCCCCGCACGCATCGCAGCGATCAAAATACCGGCAAACACCGGGATAACGGCTGTCATAAACGCGCAGGCGGCAGTGAGCACTCCCGTGCTGCGTGCAATCAATTCTGTGACCGGCAGGATCAGCGTAGATATGCAAATGAGTGTTGCCGTCATGTTCAGCGTTTCAAATGCGTTGCCTTCTTTAGACATACACGCGGCAACAGCACAAAGCAAAATCACCATCAAAACCAAAGCCGCTGTTTTAAATGGGGTGAAAATATAGTTTTTTAAATAATTAAGCAGCTTTTCAAAAAATTGTCCGCCGGTTAAATTCTGCATGGACTGATAATTTTTAGGATCGATCTCCAATTCGTCGATCAGTTCCTGTACATCTTCGGGCGTGCTGTCATACAAACTGTCGATTTGCAGATCGCTGTACAGCGAGGTGTAAGAATCGGTCTGATCGTCGATCGTATACTCATATGTATCCGCATAGACCGTTTGTCCAAGCAAAAGAAATAGTATCAGCGCAATGATTATTTTTTTCATTTTCGTTATCCTTACAACATCAGTTCCGTGATCAACGTCAAAATCTCCGCTAAAATCGGCAGTGACAAAACTGCAATCCCGATTTTTCCCGCCAGTTCCACCTTCTCGCCGAGCGCCGTCTCCCCGCTGTCGCAGCAGGTATCTTTGGCCAGCTGTGTGATATAGCAAATTCCCATTGCTTTAAACAGAATTTTGATGTTTTCCGGCGCAACGCCCGCCTTTTGCGTGATGGTGTTCACAACATCCATGATCGCGGCTGATTGGGAAACCGCATAGATCAGAACGATTGCCGCCGCCGCAACCGACACCGGAAACGCGAATTCCGGCTTATACCTACGCAGCAATGCGATCAGCGCCGCTGCGATCAATGCAAATCCAAATATCGCTACCGTGCTCATCGCTACAACCCAAATACCGATTTAACGGTCTCAAACAGATCGCTGATCTGCTGCACCAGCATCATCAGCACCACAACGATTCCTGCCAGCGTCACCATCATTGCCTGTTCCTCACGGCCCGAACGAATCAACACCTGATTGAGTACTGCGACGATGATGCCAATCGCAGCAATTCTGAAAATCAGATCAACATCCATGCTTTAGACCTTGCCTTTCATTTTTTTATCTATTTTTGTCAGATGCAAAGACAGAAAATAAACAATCCGGCAAAAACACCCAGAGAACTGTATAATTTACGTTTGGAATCATATTCTTCTTCCACATGTTTGACAACTGTGGAAAATTCATCGAAATACAAATCGCAATGCGCGGTCTGCCCGCTGATATCGCTGTCGCCAAGACCCATCAAAAAAGCTTTCATCCGCTGTTTTTCTTCCGGTGCAATGCATAAATCCGGATTTTGTTCGATAAAATCTTTAAGTTTTGTTTCAAAAGGGCGGTTTGTTTTCCAAATTTCAAGACCGATACCCGCTAACTGCTTTTCCTCTCCTGCCAACATTAAAATTTCTTCAACCGTCAGCGCTTCATAAACGATATGTGTTTTGATAAATCGGATGAGCCTTAAAATCAGATAATACTGCTTTTTCTCGGTTGCCAGGCGGGATGCTTTCATCAATCCGTACAGAACCGGACACAGGCTGATTAGCCCGATCCCTAACATTCTGATCAAAAAATGCACCTCTTTCATAAATCGCCCGGATGTTTCCGGGGTGATCGGATAGAAATACAAAATAATGAAACAAACCGCTGTCCAGTAACTGCCGTCCGACTGTCCTGCTGCAAAATTCCCGTTCGTCCGCCGCATGCATGCTGGTGATCGTGACCACCCCCGCATGCAGGCCTTCCGCTACGGCGTCGAATTCCGCCGCCGTGCCGATCTCATCCAACACCGCCACCTGCGGCGACATACATTTGAGCGCGAAAATCAGTCCCTGTGCTTTGGGGTAACCACCCATACAGTCGCAGCGTACCCCCATATCGAACGC
The DNA here is from genome assembly GCA_946493765.1 of uncultured Clostridia bacterium. Classification (GTDB taxonomy): domain Bacteria; phylum Bacillota; class Clostridia; order Oscillospirales; family Acutalibacteraceae; genus RUG11462. The sequence continues at coordinate 25,020 of CAMMAZ010000022.1, forward strand.
CGGTTCTCCGCCGGACATGCCGCAGATCTCGTCCCGTTCATCCACAACACACACCTTTTGCGGCGGTACGCCGGCACCGTCTGACAAGGCTTTGGCAATATCGCGCAACATGGTCGTTTTGCCGCTAAACGGCGGGCCGACCAAAACGGTGTTATAGATCCCGCGTTTACGGTAACAGGCAAGCAGCGGTTTTGCACAGCCGTCAAACGCTTTGGCGATGCGAATGTTAAAATAGGAAATGTTTTTTAAATTGGTGATCTTCCCGTTTTCACAAACCGCGGTCCCGCATATGCCGACCCGATGCCCGCCTTTTAAGGTGATAAATCCGTTGTTGATCTGATTTTGATAGCTGTAAACCGAATATTCGCAAATGGATTTAAAGCAGATAAGCAAGTCTGACTTTCGGCAGATAACCGTCTGTTCCGGACAATTTACCGCTTGTCCGTTCGGGGTCACAAACAAAACTGCACCGTCCACCGTCAGCGACAACGGCTGGTTGATCCGCAGCCGGATCTCCTGTGTTTTCCGCTGTATCGTTTCCGACAGCTGCAAAAGCGGCTGTCGGATGTGCGGGCATAAAAGACCGACAACCGTATGAAACGCATCCGTCATTTGACATCCCTTCCTTGTCCGTTTGTAAAGCATATGAACCTGTCCGAGCGATTATTCCTGAAAAAATTATTCGATTTTTATTGACATTGCGCTTAAACTTTGCTATAATCATTAACGTTGTAAATACGCGAGTGTGCTGGAATCGGCAGACAGGCACGTTTGAGGGGCGTGTGTCTTATGGCGTATGGGTTCAAGTCCCATCACTCGCACCAAAATGAGCATAGCCGCTTTTGCGGATGTGCTCATTTTTTGTATACCGGTGCGCATGGGACTTGAACCCTTGTGCAACGTCCCATCACTCGCACCAAAGCAGAACCGTCGAGAAATCGGCGGTTTTCCTTATATTCAGCATGTTTATGCGGCTTTCAGCAATATTTCAATTTCATAATTTTCATCAATAAAACGGGATTCGTGTGACCAAAACACGTATTTCGCCACTAAAAGTCACACTAAAAGTCACACGAAATTTTTACATAAACCAAACCGGACAAGGATTGATTCCCTGCCCGGCTTTTTTGCGCGATGTAATCTGTGTTTTTATTCTTCTGTTTGTTTGATCTCCGGCAAACCGGAAATGGAGGTGAGCAACGAGAGCACACCGGAAAGCAGCGACGCGGAAACGACGACAGCCCAGTTGACCTCTGAAAGGATCGCTGCCGTGCCAATGGTTGCAACCGCTGTCTGTGCCACTGTTTTGATCGCACGCACACCCGCTGCTTTCATCCATGTGGTACATTTATTTTTCACGGGGTTCACACCTTTCCAAGTCCTCAATGCGGTGATTGAGCACCTTTACTCTTTCTTCCAACACCGGCACACGTCCGCATTGTTCGTTGTTTCTTGCGACCTGGTGTTCCACCTCCGGCAGACGGCGTGCATAATCATTATGCTCTTTTACCTTGATTTCCAGCTGTTTGATCCGGTAGGTTGTGAGCTTGCTGGAAGTTAAAATGCCGCTGAAGGTGCCGAGCGCCGTTCCCGCCAGCGAGATGATCGCCACGATGATCACATCTGACATCACTTCACCCCGCCGCTGTATTTGACAAAGCCGATTTTTTTCGAGCTTGTCCCGTCTAACGTGTACACAACCGCATAACACCCGTCATAAATGCCGACGCATTCACAGGTTTCATAGGTGTTCAAACTACCGACTGCATCTTTCCCCGCTTTGCAGTCCGCTGTGGTCTGGTATACCTTTTCGGTCGTGCTTCCGTTTTTATAGGTTTTTGCCATGAATGCTTCCTCCTGTGCGTTTATGTTTGTCGTGTCCGAAAAATCGATGTAATCGGACGGTTTTAACAGGTTTTTGTTATATCCCCATGTTTTGGCGTTTTGCACCTCAATGTGCAGATGTGCCCCAGTGCTGTTGCCGGTGCTGCCCATTGTGCCGACCGCATCTCCCGCTTTCACGCCGGCGCCGACCTTTAAAGCGCTTTTGCTTTTCATGTGCGCCATTAAAATGACCTTGTTATCATTTGCACGAATCACAACAAAATTCCCATAGGAATCGTCCCACTCATTGCGCAAGACGGTGCCGCTGCATGGAGATACCAGCGCGGTGTTGTTGCACACCCAGTCTTCGCCGGTGTGGTATCCCGCCGCCCAGGAACCCTTGACTTTAAACGCCAGCGTCTGTTTGGCCGCCGCTTTAAAAGGCGATCTGTATTTTCCCATGCGATGATCACTCCTTTTAGACTTGAGCATTTTGATCTTTGATCATGTAAGTGAGGCTGATAAAAAAACCGTCTCCTGTTTCAAATTTATATTTTCCACCTGTGGAAACTTCCCACACTTCAATCTCTTTATTGTGCGTATTAAACGATACAATCAGTGGAATATGCTCTAAATTGCTTTTTTCTATATAGCCGCCTCCAGACAATATAAATAATGAAGTGGGCGTAATTTCCTCTACAAAAGGTAAGTCTGATCCATTGATAATGTCGAATGTTTTTCCCACAGCGCTTGCTGGCACGACTCCCTTAAAAATATTTACCATTACAATTTGCCCATACCGCAGATAATCGACATCAATGCTTCCCACGTCTTCAATACTTACCGCATCTTCTTTTGTATCATTTACATAACTGCTAAATTTTGATTTCACGTCAGAAGCCAGCTTCTCTTCGCCCACAGCGGTATTCGCAATCTTTGAACGTGTTACAGCGTTACTTGCAATCTTTGCGTTCGTTACAGCCTCATCTTTAATCTTTCCGCTTACTACAGCATCGGCGGCAAGTTTTGCTTCGGTAACCGCTGCGCTTCCTATTTTTCCGGCGGTGACAGCGCCATTCGCGATCTTTGCTTCAGTAACAGCACCATCCGCGATATATTTGGTCTCAACCTGCCCATATTGCGGGTCGGCGTTCGCAGAATTGACACGCAAAACGCAATTTGGTTCATCTGATGTTGGCAGGTGTCTTAACTGCACGCTTCTGTTTTCAGTTGAAAGCTTATGTTCATTTAAATATTGTGCGTTTCCTTCCCAACGGTTGACGTCGGCATTGGTTGGCGTTTCTCCCCCTTGCCAATCTGTTTTTGGATCATTCCATGTTGACATGATTCATTTCTCCTTCTCTTTTTATTTTTTGTTTTTGCATCCGTGCGGTTTATAAATACATCAATCGCGCGCCGATTGTTGTGGAGCGCGTGTCCGCCGGACTTCTGAAATAGGTGTTAAACGGTCCCGCACTATCCCAGGATGTTGAAAATCCGCCGAATGTGCAGCAACAGTTTTTGACAACTTTCGACATGTCGCAGAAAAAGGTTGCAGCACTGCCACCGGACTGCGGTTCCCTTGCGATAAACGGGGCGTCCTTCGAGCCGATAACATTTTTCAAATAGTAGGCAGCGTCGGTTGACTCGCTTGTTGTGATTTGTTCTTTTTCGGTGTAGTTCGAGTCAATACCAAAACCATTATGCGCGGTTTTTAAAACATCGATATAAGCAGACGGCGACACAGAAACCTGTTTGGAAACCAGCCGCACGCCATCGATCCAAATGCTTGCCATGCCCCAGAAGCTTTCAATACCCATGAACTTCATCACATCGCCGTTGTAATCGCTGCCATAATACATATCGTTCTATAAATATAGGTGATGAAGGAATACTTACTTACAAAGAATTAGAAGATGTCGAAGAAAGATACGAGGAGAAGAATCGCTATCAGGGTAGAACGTTTATTAGCTTTGAAAGGCATGTTGTGGCAGATGAGGAATAATCCTGCCTTCTTCGATTACAAATAACCTCTTTTGCAAATTCCATTCCAACCACAACCTTCCCGGTTGTGGTTTTTGTTTTCTATCCAATCCCTGTGAATGTTATCTTTCATGCGATCGATACCTGCTTGCCGTCGATGTATAACCTGGCATGCACCGGCCCGCCCGTCAGCTCACCGCCGATGGCAGACGAAACAGCGCGTGAAACACCATCGGTTACCGCCGCAACAATCTGGTTGTTATTTACCACCGCATTGCGGCCGCGAATAGTTCCGACAAGCTCCGGCCCGGCTTCGCGGGCAATAAAGGGTTGACCTTTTTCGGGAAATCCACCTTGAGCGAAAGCAGCGGAAAGCAGTTTTGAAATTGCCGCTGTAATAAGGGCACTAATTAAAGCAATAATTGCAAGTCCTGCAACCGCAGTAAAGGGAGTCGCCAATAAGGGGGAAGCCGTTGAATTAAATGCTATTCTTACCAGTCCCATTAAGGCTTTAAATGCAGATTTTAAAACTCCTTTAATTAAAATGGACAATCCTGTAGTAATACTAGAACCAATGATAAGCGTCATTATTCCCTCGAAATATTCTCCTTTTTCAAAAAATTCTATTGCCAAACCAAAAGTTGTTTCCAACAATCCCAACGGGATGGCAAGCGGTGCGCCTACCACGCTGTCTTTGCAAAAACCTTTCGCATAACGAAGCATTCCTTTCATAAATTTAGAACAGTTCGTTATCGAAAACTCTCCATTAAGCATTTCTTCAAATGCTTCTATCATCTCTTTGCCCCCGAAAGCCATATCAAAGCCCGGTACGTTTATACCGTAAATTCCTATTATTCCTTGGAGCAATTGCTCAAAACCTTGCAAATCATTTCGGGAATTATCATCTATCAGCTTTTCAAATCCGGAAAATAAAGCGTTTGCACTGTTTGCCCCGTTTAAATATCCTTTTCCTAACTCAACATAGTAAAGAATATGAAGATCTTTTAACCATTCCGTTTCTCCAAATTTAGCCGTTTTCATCCACTCTACTACTGAGTCTGATACTCCCAATTCTTTTAAGAGTTCAATAAGCCATTCTGAACCGGATTCTTCTTCGCTGTTTTTAGATTCATTATTTTCAACTTCTGCTGCAGTAAAATCGGAAGGTGTTTCCGCTTGCTTCCAAGAAATCTCAGATTCCTGTTCCGGTTTTGTTGCGGCGGATGCATTTTCATTTTTATCGGTTGCCAAAATCATCACTTCCTTCTTTTTTAATCTATTTATTATAAATTTCTTTTAAAAGTATTGACATTTTAAGATTGGTAGAATATAGTTAATATAATGTGGTTGTTTTCCCCAAATTAAATTTACTTTCAATATTTTTCTTAAAACGATAAATATATAGATATGAATTAGGTATGGTGGTTGAAATGCAAATATGGAGTGTTTTGAAAAAGAAGATATCGGATCACAAATATTTTGTTTTCTTTTTTCTTGTTATTGTTTTGTTTCTAACTATTTTCATCATTTCTATTAATTTTGAATTGACCCTTGAATACAGCCCCGAATATCAGGAATATGTGATCGTTGTAGACAAAAGAGTAGACATAGGAGTAGGAGGAGGAGGTAGAGTATATGAGTATGATGCTAATAAATATCTGATTAAATTTCAATTTCCTGACGGTTCTATTAAAGAACTTGAGGTATCTACAACAGGCAACGCCTCAGATAGAGGCGGCGCATATAGTGCTATAAATATAGGTGATGAAGGAATGCTCACTTACAAAGAAATTGAAAATGTCGAAGGAAAATATGGCGAGGAAAATCGATATCTTGGTAGAAAGTTTATTAGCTTTGAAAGGTATGTTGTGGCAGATGAAGAATAGACTCCGCCGACTCCATTATAAGCAATTGGATTTTTCATTTCTTTTAAATTAAATTTGCCATTTTCAGCCTATTCTTTGTTGCCTTTTTTGCAAATTTCTGGTATAATATAGGTGAGGTGAGAAACAACGATGATAGATAACAAACTTTTATTTCGCTGTATCGTCATTATTGCCTTAGTAGCCATTATCATTTATGCTTTGCTGGCCCTTTTCGTTTATATTCACAAACTGCCGCTGAAAAACGCGCCGGAACAGCAGGCAGAAGTGGTCGTGGCTGATAAAAACATAATTCTAAAGGATAATGTGTTTGACGGTTGGTTTGAGCGCCCGAACAAATATTTTGTCAAGTTTCAATTTCCCGACGGTTCCATTAAAGAATTTGACGTGTCTATCAAAGGCGCTGATGCCGCAACCAGCGGCAACTTCTACTATACGCTCAATGTGGGCGACAAAGGGACACTCACTTACAAAGAAATCGAAAATATCGAAGAAAAATATGATGAGGAAAAACGTTATAAAGGCAGAGAATTTATCAGCTTTGAAAGGGATAGTTTATCCAATGCGAAATGAAACGCTCTGCCATTCAACGCTATTCAAAAATGATATTTGTGCTATTTCATCAGCCCATTGACGCTCTTCTGATCTTTGCAAATTCTTCAACCCGTTCTTTCATGAACACCCAATTCTGCTGTTCGCCTTTTTCCTTTTCAAAGAGTGTCGGAAACGCGTCCTCCAGTTTGGGAAATTTTTTCGGGTCGTTGACTGCAATGCCGGTCAATGCAGCGCCGTTATAGATCAGCCAGGCTAACATTTTTGCCATTTCTTTGTTTTCTTCCTGTTTGGCGCTGGCAGCCAGAAAAATGTCTCCCACCGTCATGCCGCCGACGTCCCGCCAGGGAACGCCCGCTAGCAGCGCCGTGTGAAACAAATAGGCCGGGTAATCGGTTTTAGGGTCAGGTTTTATTTCTCCTGACCCTTTTTGAAAAAACCGGACGTTTCAAACATCGCTTTGATTTCCAGCATGAAATCTTCAATGGAATGGCCGTCGTCGATATAATCGTCGAACAGTGCAATCGCTTTTTCAATCGTGACCCCGGCATTCAGCGGCTGCATTGCGCCCCACAGAATGGTTGTGAGCGTTTCCACCATGTTTTCCTGAATATTTTCCAGTGCAGAAAACAGGGATTTGCCCAGTTTCTTTTCAATGGACATGATCGCACTCGCGGTCAAACGCAGCTTATATTCTTCATTGTTCACTTTGAATGTGTAAAATTTGTTCATTTTTCTGGCTCCTTTTTGATTTTAAATTTTGCCGGAACCGGCCGTTTGGCCGGCCCCGGCAGTTGATGTTTCAACCGCATGCAGTTTTTTACTGCAAGGTAGAACTAGAATCAGAAACGGTGATGTCGCTTTGCAGGATCATCGTCACGCTGAAAGTCAGCGCGCCGTTGACGGTGCCGGCGTCCATTTTAACGGACGGAATCGCATCAAACTGATGCGTGGTGCCGTCCGGATAAACCAGCTGGAAAGTTTCGACTGTGTCGTTGTCCGCCAGTTCTTTGAAGGCATCATAGTTCAGCTCGCCTTCCTCATTTTCGCTATAAAGGAATTTAAAGATGAGATCGCCGACGTCTTTTGTGCCGGGGAGATATTTTTTGATCGGGTCGGAAAGGGTCGTCACGTCGACTTTTTCGGGTGTTTTGCCGAATTCCGGCACTTCCATCAAATATTCGATTTCTTTTTTGGTTTCACCTTCACCGATGAAAAATTTTGTTTTGTTTGCAAGATAAGCCATGATTTGATTTCTCCTTTTTATTTTGATTTTTTATTTTATAAATACATTACCTGTGTGATCCATTCCAACGGAACACTTTTGAATGTGCCGTCTTCCAGCAAAACAACGCCAACCGGTTGCAATGAACCGTCTGTGCTTTGTGCACTAATTTCGATGAGTTGTCCTTTGATCTGTTCATTTTCATTTTCCACAATTACCGGAATGTTTTCAGTCATTTTTCATCACCTCCCGATTGGGTGTTTTGGCGCCTGGCCGCCGCTTTCGAGGGCATGGGATGCGTGTCCTTTTCCCCTGACAATAACGTGTCTTCCGTTTCGGCTGCCATGCCTCTTTTTAACGCGCACATCTCTTGATACAATGTCAGATGAATTGACGCCATACAGCGTTTGAAACAAATTTCAATGTCGCGGGTCAGCTGCTCCCGTTCGCGTTTTAATCGCATTGATATGATCCGGTTGATTTCCTGTTGTGAAAATGTTTTTTTCGCCATATGTAAACTCCGTTTAACGTCCGTGGGACTTCAATCCATGCAGCTTTTAACGCCGTCAGCAAGTGTTGGGCAATCCTGTTCCTTTAGAAAATTTGCAGTTCATTTAAAACAACGCAGGAATAAATCGCGTTTCCTTCATCGTCTGTTCCTTCAAAAACCGGCGGCGAAAGAATCCGGCTGCCGGTCCAGGTGTATTCGCAGCTTGGTGTGTAATAGGATGAAAGATTCTGCAAATGATTCGACAACATGAACAGCAAATCCATCGCTTCAAAATGGTCGGGTGATTTGCAGGTGAATTTAACGGGTAACTGCTGCCGCCATTCACCCCCAAACCCAATTTCGTTTTTAAATGCATTGCAATCCGTGAATTCCGCTGATAATTGGCCGTTGTCCGGCAAATGTCCCGGCTGCACCGGGAATGGCAGGCACAGGTCTTCGTTCATGATATCCAGCATGTCCAGCAGGAATTCTGTTTGCACACTTCGTTTTTTCATGTTGGCTTCGCTTCCTTTTCTGTCGGATTTTTTGAAATGGTTTTCTGCTAAATAGAAAGAAAAGATCTTGCTATTTGTCAACCTTTTTTGAAAAATTTTTTTGAGAATGCTGAAAGTCTTTAAAAAGCAGTCTGTGCACGATTCAATGCGGGCAGCCCGCAATCTTCTATTCTTTTTCAAAAAATGCTTTCAGGGCGGATAATCCTCTGCTTTTTAAACGGTTGACAGCTTGTCTTGAAATGTGAAGATTTTCCGCTATTTCGGCATCGCTGTAGCCATAAACATATTTATCAACGATCACCCGCTTTTGTTTGTCCGGCAACAACGACAAGCCTTCCAATAGCATCAATCGTTGATCCTCAGAAGATTGATAGCCCGCGATTGGTTCGCAAAATCCCACAAACATGGCGTCGTTTTTCTGTTTGCATTTTGAATAGAATATGTATTGATTGCGAATCGACACGGAAATATACTTTTGCAATCCGCAAGACTTATCCATGCAAAATCTGTCTAACGGTATTTGGTAGAGGATTTCAATCAAAAACATATTGAATTCCTGCAAGGCGTCCTCGTCATGCTGGAAACGACGGGCATAATATGCGATCAGCTTTTCAAACACACTGTAGATCTTTTCAAATTCCTGTCTGTTTCCTTGTTGATAAGCTTCTATTAGCGGGATCAATTCTACGTTATACATCCTCGGTCACCAACCTTTTCATAACTAGAAAGAAAAAAACCGAAGATTTGTAAACGTTAAATGATTAAAAATGTTTTATCGTTTTGATTTGCTTGTCAGATTAAAATGCACCCTTCTATCCAATTCAACAAACGCAAAACCATTCCAACATCAACAAATTTTAAATTCGTCACAATTTTCGACTTTTTTGTAATTACCATATTTTTTAAAGGTTTTGTGTATTGTATAGTAATACAAAAAAGGCTACATATTAATAAAGTGGGCGTAAATTGTCGAAAAATGGGTGTGAATAATATCAACAATTATGTGTATGGACCAAGACGATCCTTTTTTGATGTATTCGGTCATACAGTTTTGCATATAAAAAAGCCGGAGGGTTTATTTACCCTCCGGCTTTTTCGCCAAAATCAATAATAATGCATATTGCTAAACAACGCGACCAACGCCGCCGGTTCTTAAAAACCGGCAGCGAATAGTGGGATCCCTGTGTCCATCAAAAAGGCCGCACGAAGCATTTCCATCACCATCGCGAAAGGATCACCCCCGCGGGTGCGGGGAAAAGTCTCCGCGAGATAAGCCTTGACCGTAGCATCTCGGATCACCCCCGCGAGTGCGGGGAAAAGGCCGTCACTAAAAGTTTTCGTTCGGCTTTCTTAGGATCACCCCCGCGGGTGCGGGGAAAAGACTCCGGAATGGATCAACGAAAAAATGGAAGAGGGATCACCCCCGCGGGTGCGGGGAAAAGTTTTAAGTCAAAAATGACGGAATTTGAAAAGTAGGATCACCCCCGCGGGTGCGGGGAAAAGATTTTTTCCCAAAGTGCAACTCGCCGAAAAAAGGGATCACCCCCGCGGGTGCGGGGAAAAGCGATATATCACACGCATCAAAATGTAAGCAGTCGGATCACCCCCGCGGGTGCGGGGAAAAGCTCTTAATAGGAATCAGTGGAATTCGCAACCAAGGATCACCCCCGCGGGTGCGGGGAAAAGATCGGAACATCATCGATCTTTTTAACTTTAAGGGGATCACCCCCGCGGGTGCGGGGAAAAGTCTTTTACTTCCCCTAGTGGTAACACCCCCTTAGGATCACCCCCGCGGGTGCGGGGAAAAGGTTGCTGCTGCATCTGCGCCTGTTGCATGGCCAGGATCACCCCCGCGGGTGCGGGGAAAAGGTTTATACGAATATCGTGAAGACATGGGACGAGGGATCACCCCCGCAGGTGCGGGGAAAAGTTATATTGTGCATTTTGCTTTTGCCGATTGTGGGGATCACCCCCGCAGGTGCGGGGAAAAGCGTGCCAATACAAATTTGTGTAGGTGTATCTGGGGATCACCCCCGCAGGTGCGGGGAAAAGATCGTCGAAGCATATTCCGACCGGAAGCTCCGGGGATCACCCCCGCAGGTGCGGGGAAAAGGCAAGCTGAGTAAGATAGGCTTCGTAGTTATCGGGATCACCCCCGCAGGTGCGGGGAAAAGAGCGCACTCCGAAACCGATCGTGATGATAACGGGGATCACCCCCGCAGGTGCGGGGAAAAGTTCCGCAGCATGCATCCAATATTGGCTTGTCCAGGATCACCCCCGCAGGTGCGGGGAAAAGTAAACGCTGCCTGACTATACAAATCTTCGGCAAGGATCACCCCCGCAGGTGCGGGGAAAAGTCGATTTACGACAGTCAAACAAAGAAAAAACGGGGATCACCCCCGCAGGTGCGGGGAAAAGTCTTTCCACTTGATTGCCGCGCCAACGAGATTGGGATCACCCCCGCAGGTGCGGGGAAAAGCCGCAAAAAACTGTTTTACCTGATTCACGCAAAGGATCACCCCCGCAGGTGCGGGGAAAAGTGTCTGATGCGCAGCGGCTGGACTTTGAAAGAAGGATCACCCCCGCAGGTGCGGGGAAAAGCGCAGCAGCTACGGATTTGAGGTTTCCAAACAGGGATCACCCCCGCAGGTGCGGGGAAAAGATGACAAAAGCGGAAACCCGCGCGCTGGATGCAGGATCACCCCCGCAGGTGCGGGGAAAAGCTGTCTTTGCAAATCTGAAATTTCCCCGGCACGGGATCACCCCCGCAGGTGCGGGGAAAAGGCAGACAAAAAAAGCATGGTGCGCGATGATCGGGGATCACCCCCGCAGGTGCGGGGAAAAGCGTCAGCTTTGATATTCTGATCAGGCGCAAATGGGATCACCCCCGCAGGTGCGGGGAAAAGTCGCACCATTTGACATTTTAACGGACGATTTTGGGATCACCCCCGCGGGTGCGGGGAAAAGTCGGCGGTGTCCTGGTCATAGCTAAACTGGCTAGGATCACCCCCGCGGGTGCGGGGAAAAGAACTAGACGTGCTTGCATTCGCTCCGTTTTTCAGGATCACCCCCGCGGGTGCGGGGAAAAGTTCTCTGCTCATGAGTCCGGTATTCAGCAGCCAGGATCACCCCCGCGGGTGCGGGGAAAAGCGTCAAAAGTGTATAAAATAACATCATGAAATAGGATCACCCCCGCGGGTGCGGGGAAAAGTGGGACGGGTGGACAGCCACAAAGGCCGACATAGGATCACCCCCGCGGGTGCGGGGAAAAGTCACCGGGGATATTGCTTGTGAAGTCTTGAATAGGATCACCCCCGCGGGTGCGGGGAAAAGTTTAATTCCGTTCGCTAACCCCTCGACGAGATAGGATCACCCCCGCGGGTGCGGGGAAAAGTTTCGTTAATCCACTCAGGTGTCACGTAGTATCGGATCACCCCCGCAGGTGCGGGGAAAAGCCAACGGGGCGCTTGGCGGGCTTGTATTGTGTAGGATCACCCCCGCAGGTGCGGGGAAAAGTCCCATTCGCCGTACGCTTTTTCTCGTGCGTCAGGATCACCCCCGCAGGTGCGGGGAAAAGTGTCAAGCGAAAATGGACGGTTCTTTCGAAATGGGATCACCCCCGCAGGTGCGGGGAAAAGTAATCGCTGTATTGCGCCGATAAGATAATATCAGGATCACCCCCGCAGGTGCGGGGAAAAGACACCGGATTGGATCAATGCAAAAATGGAAGAGGGATCACCCCCGCAGGTGCGGGGAAAAGAAGCCCAGCCACCGCGTATTTTCGCGGGTTGCGGGATCACCCCCGCAGGTGCGGGGAAAAGTAACATAATGGCACCCCCTTAACTTGACTTTTAGGATCACCCCCGCAGGTGCGGGGAAAAGCTTCCATCGAAGCATAAGGAGGGAATATGTTCGGGATCACCCCCGCAGGTGCGGGGAAAAGGCACCTGTCCGGGCGCAAAGTGCGATAAGCGTAGGATCACCCCCGCAGGTGCGGGGAAAAGACAAACGTGTTATTTTCGTCGTCGTTCGCGGCGGGATCACCCCCGCAGGTGCGGGGAAAAGCGGATCATCTGCTGAAAAGCCGGCCGCCGGTCAGGATCACCCCCGCAGGTGCGGGGAAAAGCTTATTTTGTCAC
>CAMMAZ010000023.1 GCA_946493765.1 uncultured Clostridia bacterium
TAGTTTGCCACAACTGTGCCGGCGCTGTCAAGGATTCCGGTGACGTCTCCCTGCAGATTCTTGATGTAGAAATACCGGTGCGTATCGGTGTTGCTCTCGGCGCAATCACAGAACCGTCCCTTGATTGTAGGGCTGCCCCGCGGATTATTATCCGCGGGGCAGGTGTTACAAGATAGAGTGGTTATTCTTTTGCAGTACAGCCGGTGCCGTCAAAATAAAGATAATATTGCCCATCCTCTTTTGTGATCAGAATATACATTTGTTCATCCGTACTGTAGATTTGGTTTGATACCTGAATTTCCACCGGGCGGTAGGTATGACAAAAATCCAGAATATCTGTGGTGTGGATCTGCCAAGGATAAAGATAATTCTCACCTTTCATATTGAACTGGTGTGCACCATTTTCCTTGGCCGGAGAATTTTCCGTGGATTCCGCATCTTTTATGAAAGAGTAGTATCTTTCTTCCAATCTGTTTTGTATTTGCTGCAACTGTTCCTGTGCAACGCAAAGTCTTGCGGTGTAGATATGCGTTTTCGTATCACTGCCTTCTACATATTCTGTTTCGTGCCTGTATTCCAGCACCTTGGCGTCTTTCGGAAGATCGATTTCAAAAAAGGAAGAAAGCACGGAAATGGGGTCTTTGTCGGCAACAGTTTGAACGATCCACCCAAATTCATTTTTACTAACGCTTGCCGTGTGATTTGTGCTGTTTGTCTTTTCGGAAGAAAAAGTTTGGACTGTGGTGGAAGCAGTGGTAACGGTGGTCGTTGTTGATTTTTCGGATGTGGTGGTGCTGGCAGTCGTTGCAGCTGTGGTCAAGGCGGTGGTTGCCGCGGTCGTTTTTCGATCGGAAGTTGTTTCCGGTGATTTTTCACATGCGGCCAGAAACACAGCAAAAATGAAAATCACCGTCAAAAGTAAACACAAAATTTTGATTTTCATAAAAATCCCCCCGCTTTTGATACACTTATCCGTCTATATCTTCCGGTACAATCAGACTTCTGTAAAACTGTTCCTCTGTCGCTGACAGTTGCGAATCCGCTTTTTCCTCCTCGGTTAAATCATTTGGAATATTCCCGTCCTCATCCAAGATCAGATCATCATCAGTAGATTCCCGAACACTTCCGGTGTAATCCAAAGCATAATCCGGAATTAATGTCTCGGTATAGAAAATAAAAACACAATCTTTTTCATTGGAATGTTTGCTGTAGTAGTATACATCGTCATGGTAGTTATGATATGGCTGATATGGATACTGTTCTTTGATCTCTTGGGGCACCTGTACTTTCCGCAGCATCTCAATAGGCGATATAGCTGTCACATCTTCTATTTGCGGCGGTTTGCTGCTTCTTATCAAGCTAAATTCAACACTAGAAAGTAACTCTTCCAATTCTCCATGAGATAGATTTGCAGATATAATTTTTTCTCCCGATTTTTGTACCATAAAATTTCCTACACTTCCAATCGACTCTTCACAGCCCGTTATGAGTGTGGCAGAAAATAACAATATAAACAGACACTTTATGACCTTTTTCATTAAATAATAACCTCCCTACTTAGTCCAAAAATTCCCTTTATAGGCTAAATATATAGTTTTGCTATTATAATATAAATTACGACGAGTAAAAATATTTCCCCTTCTATTATAAACTTTTTGTGGAAATTTCTGCGTATACATATACCAGTTACTTGTTTTATTTGGGTCTACCTTCCCTTTTTTTCTTATTGCTCCTTGTCCGGGCTTGTCCCACCACTCGCCTGTTTTAGGATTTTGTTTCCATAGATGAAAGTCAATTGTTTTGTCTGCTAATGGTCCTGCCATTTTTAATGGTAATACATCGGAATATACCGATACCCTTACCGCTATTCTATATTCTCCTTTCTTGAGTTTACCATTTTTTGAAGATAGTTTTCTCACTTTATTCTTTCCAAAATCCTTTATTATCCAATTTGCAATCTGATCTACAGAATATTTATGTGGTAAATCAAAGCTCTTTTTAAATCTGTTTTTTCTGTCAAGAGCACTTACGTTTCCTTTTCCGGGAATCAACCACTTATTATGAATACCAAAAGCATAGGCATAACAATTAAAACTTTTTATATTATAATAACCACTCGGATCGCTATACATTACCGGGTTACTATCACAATACACAAATAAATTTGTGCCCATGACAGTGGACTGGGAGAGAGACTGGATCAATCCCGGATCATCGGCATTGATAAATCTCCCAATCTGCGGATCATAGTACCGGCTTTGGAGATAGTAAAGCCCGGTGTCGGTGTCGTAGTAATACCCGCGGTAGCGCAGGGGATTGATCTGCGCCATGGAACCGGTCGCGGAAAGCACCTTGCCCCACACGTCATAGCTATAGTTTGCCACAACTGTGCCGGCGCTGTCAAGGATTCCGGTGACGTCTCCCTGCAGATTCTTCACATAGGTATACATCGCGCCGTTATAGGCAAAGCCGATAACAGCCCCCTGCGCGTCATAATAAAAATGCAGGTTGTTTTCGCCCCATGCCTGGTGGGTTAATTGTCCGTTCGCCCAGGTATAGGTATATTGCGTGGCAGCCGTTGTCTTTTTGGTGCGAAGCCCATTCGCGTCATAAACATACTGCGCCGTCGCGCCGTCTTTGACATAGCTAGATAACTCCCGCCCGTTCTGCCAGGAAAGGGTCGCTCCGCGGTAGCTTGTCGGATTGCCGGCGTTGTCATAGGTGATCGTGTCGCCGCCATAACCCGTCATTCGATCCGGCCAGTCGGTGGAATCGGCATATTGGGGACTTGTGCTGCCGGTATAGGTTTGTGTTCCGTCCGCCGCCAGATCAAAATGGATGATGGAGGAGAAATTGCCGCCGGGGTCATAGCTGTAAAGATCGGATTTTCCGGTTTCATAGTCATAAGTCTGCGACAACCGGTCAAGACTGTCATAGGAATATTTTTGCGCTAATGTGTTGTTTTTGGAAATGGTGAGAATGTTGCCGTTTGTGTCATAGGTGTAGCTCTCGGTTGTCGATTGCCCGTTTGCAGTTGTGGTGGTAATCGATGCGACCTTGCCGGTGGTGAGCGTCTGCCCTTCCAGCGTCCTGCTTTGATAGGAGAATGTCTGGGTCAAAAGGACGTTGTCGCCCGATTTGGTGACAATCTGACTGATCCTGCCGAATCCGTCGGTGTAGGTAGTTTGCGTGTAGCCTTCATAGGAAACGGTGGTCGACGCGTTTTGCGTGCCGGTCGCGTCCGTCTCGGAATAGCCGGTTGTGTAAACCGTGCCGCCGATCGTTTCTTTGAGCTGTTCATCCGTTGCGGCAAAGCTGTGCAAAAGCGATGTTTCGGCAAGGTTCCACACCTGCGTTTCGTCCCCGGCCTGTTTGGTCACGGTGTTGTTGATAGAATCGGTGGTCTTTAAAAGGTTCCCCAATTCATCATATGCATAGGAAACGTTCAATGTCTGCCCGCAGGACTGATTGGTCAGCAGCAGATCATCGTTATAGGTGTAGGTGATCGTTTGTCCGTTGCCGAAGGTGGTGGTCGCCGGCAGACGGTTGATATTGTCGGTGTAGGTGTAGCTGACGAGTGTGCTGTTTCCCACCTTGATGGCGGACAGGTCGCCGAACGGGGTGTAGACAAAGGTGTAGACCGTTTCCAGTATCGTTCCCTCGTTTGCGGTGACGGTTTTGATCTGATCGTGTTCATAGGTATAGGTGATCTCCTTGCCGCCTTGCAAAAGCGACACGAGATTTTGCAGCGGATCATAATCATATTCCGTCGCGACATTTTTGCCGTTGATCTGTTTTAAAAGATTGCCGGTGGTTTTGTCGGTGTAGCTCTTGGTCACGTTACCGGACGCATCGGTGGAGGTGACCACCTCGCTTCCTTGTTCCTCACTGTAGGCGGTGAAGGTTTTCAGTTTCAGGGTTCCGACGGTGATTGTCTCGCTTGTCGTTTTGTCGGTGTCGCCGTCGAAGGTGTATTCGGTGGTTTTACCGTTTGCGCTATAGTAATATTCCCGGCCGTTCGCGTCGGTTTTGGACACCGACACCGTGTCGCCGGTCTCGTCGTCCACTGTTGTGGTGACAGCGGAACCGTCTGCGGCATATGTGGTGGTGGAAGTCTGCCCGCCGGACGATTCGGAAATGATCTCGCCGTCCGCGTTGGTTTTCACAACAGACAGCACTTCACCCGTGTATTTATCGGTGGTGGTCGTGGTGGTGATGCCGGTTTCGTCGTCGGTCACGGAAGTTTCGGTTGTGCTGTCGGTGGGGGTGGCAAAACCGTTGTTGTTCACTTCAAAGCCGTCGGCCAGCAAAACGCCGGTCTGGTTGCGAAATTCCACGCTGATGCGCACCGCGTCCAGGTTTTCTTCCGTCACAAAGGAATCGGTGATTTTATACCAGTTGCCCTGCGCCAAATGGTTGATCGAATGGTTGCCATCGCACCCGGCAATCGTCAAACCGCCGGACGTGTTTTTATATAATCCGTAAAGATTGATCCGGGCGGCGGCGGAGTTGTTGCCGGTGCTGGCGCCGTCTTTTAAAATACCGTCCGCTTTGATCCAGGCGGAGAAGGTGATCTCGTCGCCCTTTTGCGCTTTGATCCCAACGGTATAAAGCGCCTGCGCGCCTTGTTTTCCTGCGGGAAGTTCAATGACGTTGCCGGTCAGTCCGCCGCGCAGATCGGTGTTTGCCACCGCCGCTGCGCCGTCGGAGAAAGACCAGCCGCCGGAGGTGGTGTAGTTGCGGGAAACCGGATTGTAGGTATAGGCGACCTTGTGGTTTTCCAGCTGCGCCGCATCGAAATAAGCGACCGACGCCGCGCTGCCAGATACCTGCATTTGCAGCGTTAGGGTGTTGGCGCTGCCCGTTAATTCCACCGTGACCGACAGCCGCTGCCATTCGTCGGATGACGCAGTGATCGCAGCGCTTTGCGCCCATTGAGCCGCGCCGTTTTCATCGGTATACTGCACCTTGAGCTGCGCGTTCCCACCGTTTCCAATGCTGCTTGCCAGCACATAAGCCGAGAAAGTATAATGCCCGGCGGCGAGTCCTCCTTTGATCTGCCGCAGGTAGGACACCTCTGTCCCGCCGCCCGGATGGTTGATCTTCACGCCACCCGTTCCCATAAAGGCGTGTTCGGCAGTGTGGGTGCAAAAGGCAAGGGCAGACGCGCTCCAGCCGTTCAAATTGTCTTCAAAACTGGTGTTGGACAAAAGATTGTCGACCGGCAGCGTCACGTCGGTGCTGCCAAGCAGCGCGCCGTTTTCGTCCTTTTTGGAATTGACGGCATAGCCTTTTTCGTTCATCACCGTGATGAGATAGCCGTTGTCGTCAAACACACAGATTTCCTGGCTGCCGTTCAGATCAGTGTAGGTGGTGCGCTGGAGCTGGTAGTCGATCGTCAGGCTGTTGCCGTTGATCCATGTGCCGTTATCATTGGCCTGTTCAGTGATGGTTTTCACACGCCCCACGGTATTCAAAACATAGGCATAACGGTGATCGCCCGGCGCGGTGACGCTGGTGAGGGTGAAGCCGTTGTAGGCGTAGCTGCTGATTTCTCCCTGGTAGTTAACGGTGGAGAGCGTCCCGTTTGTGTTATAGGTGTAGCTGACGCTGTCCAGCTGTGTTGTGCCGGTGCCGAGATAGGCGATTTTGGTTAGATTCCCATTTGTGTAGGTATAGCTGTAGACCTGATTATCCCCGTCTTTGACGGAAGAGATTGCGCTGGCGGTGCGAGTGATGGTGATGCACGCCGCGTCTTCCTCTTCCGATTCAGCGATTTTGATAAGGTAATATGGGCCGGTTCCATCAAAGAAATACACCGTGCCGTTCTCACTGTCAATCAGTTTTTTGGAAGCGGGGTAATACTGATAGTCTTTCTGGTTTTCATCATAATAATAAGTTTCGCCATCGACCGTTTTTGTCTTCAGCATGTTCACGATCTGTCCATCGCTGCGTTCCCACTGGTAGCCGCCGTCGGCGGTGGTGATGGTTTCGTCATAGATGGATTTCCAGCGATAAATACCGTTTGCATCTTTTGCATAGCGCATACCCGCCGACGCCGCCATGCTGTCCGCCGGATAGGAAAAATCGACGCGGTCGATCGAAAGGTCGCCGGTGAGATCATTGACATAAACCGTTCCCGCGCGGCCTGCTTCTTGTGTGTGGAAGGAATAAATGTCGCGCTGACCGGTCTGTTCAACATAGGTATAGGTGACCTGCGGCAGCTTTCCGGAAGAGTAAATATCAGCGTTGAAAAGCGAATCCGCGTCGCTGGTGATGGCGATGGTCGCCGTGCCGTTGTTGAAAAAGTTCTGCACGCTGCGGGTGATCTGCAGCGTCGCATGATCGGACGCGCCATAAGTATAAGATACAGAGTCGGTCGGCTGGTCACTCATGCCGCTTTCAAGCTGTGACCAGGTCATGTCTGCAAGATCACCGTCATAGGTAACATCGTAGGCGCTGAGCGTTCCTTGGAATCCACTGTGATACAAAGTGAACTCCGCGCCGGAAATGAAAAAGCCGGTGGTTGGCCGGGAGAGCGCTTTAATCTGCACCACGATCCGGTTGTCTTCCTCGCCGGACGCAGTGGTGAATTTTCCGGCGAGAATGCCGGAATCCGTATAGCCGTTTTTCTCATTGACGCGGCCGATCTCCAAAAGACCGGAGCTTGTGCCAACCGATGGGTCGATCACCACCGGATAGGCGGCGTCTTCCAGCCACGCAGTATCGGCCGCGAGGCGAACGGTCATCCCCGATGGGTTTGCGGACAACATCGAGAGTGTCAGCGCATCGCTGGTGCCGCCGTTCGCATCGATCATGATCGGCGCCGTGACGGTATAAACAATATTTCCGGCGCTGTCTTTTAACGCAATAGTCCTGCTGTCAACCTGCTGTGGGGCAAGTCCACTGAACGCATAGTGGATCACAAAGCTGTTTTGCGCGGCGTTGTTATTCAGAATCAGATTGTCTTTCACGCCTGCGGCGCTCACGGTAAATTGCAAATCGACGCCGGGGAACGCGTCTTCATAAAGCAATTCGCCGGTCAGGTCCGGTTGTTGCAAAAACTGCGCGTCACCTGTCGCTTGCTGTTCGGCTGTGGGAATTTCAGCCTCGCTGCCGGACACCCCCGCATAGCCCCATGTGATGGTGTGGTCGTTGGCTGTCAGTTTCACTGTGCCGTCCGCTGAAAGATATCGGGTAAATTCCGTTTGCAGGTTAGAGTCTCCGTTTGTGATGGTGTCGCCATCTGTTCGCAGCGAATTGTCAATATCCTGCCAATTGCCGTTTTCATCCTTGTAATGCACCGGTGTGCCGTAGGCTGCGACGGTATATTGTCCATTGGATAACAGAAAATGTTTTTCATATTCCGTGCGGCGGTCGGTCAGTTCCCGGACAATGTAGGGTTCCGCTTCTTGCGCCGGTGTATCCGCCGGCAAAACCCCGTCTGTTTGCGCAAAGGCGGTCAGTGAAATGACCGAAAACAACAAACAGAGAATCAGGAGAATGGATGTGGTTTTCAACGTCTTCTTTTTCATGGGAAATCGCTCCTTTAAAGTGATGGATCCCTTTCATTTGTTTTTAGAATACCATAAATTGTTCACAATTACAACTATTTTATTCAACAAAAAAGTAACAAATCTGTAATAAATGCACATATTAAAAAGAAATTTTTATTTATTTTGCAAGATAATGACAATCAATACGACAAAGCAAAACAAGCAAGGCTTCTCTTGACAAAGTGCGAGTTTTATGCGAAAATAAAGCCGGCAAAATTCGACAAATTTGGAGCGAAAAGGAAAAAATGGAATTTTTAGCGTCTGTTTGGGAAGGCATTGTTAATAATTTGGTTTATATTGTGGAATTTTTGGCATCTTTCATTGAAGTTTTTATTTTAATGAGTGTTATTGAGTTGTTGTCGGAAAAACGGTATCAAAATTATATACAACTTTTGCTAAAAACTGCCATAAGTCTTATATTAGCAGCATTTACATTGTTTATGAATACATTGGCATTGTATTCACTGTTAAACACATTGATTTTTTTCATTTGCGATGCGTTGTTGTCCATGCTGTTGTGCCGAAAATTGAATTTTTTGCGTAATTTCGCCTATGCACTGGCATTTTCCGTTTTCTTGGGGTCTTTGGACTTCTTCGTGATTTCCATTGTGGAAATTTTGGGCGGCGTGACCGGGTATACCATGCAAACCATCAACAAGTTTAGCGAAAGCAGGATCGCTTACGTTGTGTTTATGAAACTGTTGTTGATTGCGGCCTTTTTTATCTTCAAACATTTTTTCAAAGCAAGAAATATCGGAGAATTTTCCAATCGGGTTTATTTTTATATCATTTGTTTTTGTCTAATCTGCTATTTATGCATTAACTTCTGGGTAACAGCGGTTGTTTCCAATTCTATGACCGGTCTGCGGCAGTCGATCGTCCTTGCCTGGTTCTGCATGCTGCTGATCGTGGTGTTTGCTGTGATTTTGCTGAATATGTATATCAGCCAGCAAAAGCAAAAACAGCAGGTCGAGCTGGCAAACGTCCGGCAGGAAATGCTGGGGCTTCAGCATCAGGCGCTGCGAGAAAATTACCAGCAGAATGCGAAAAACTTTCATGACTTTAAAAACCACGTTCAGATCATTAAAGCCATGCTCGAAAAGGGGCAATATGATTCCGCCAAGGCATACAGCCAAGAACTCTACGACACGGTGACCGCTAACCAGTCGGTCGCCTACACCGGCTGCGAAATGGTGGACGCGCTGCTCAACAACAAGGTTTTCGAGGCGAAGGGTAAGAAAATCGATATGCGGGTCAATTCGGATTTTGGGAAAATACCGGAGGCAATGGCGGTGGATATCTGCACCATTCTTGCGAACCTGATCGATAATGCCATTGAAGCCTGTGTGAAAATCGAAAATGGGGAAAAGACTGTGCGTGTGAAGGTTCGAGAGACCAAAGGCATGCTGTTCATCCGGGTGGATAACACCATCAAAGAAAATCCCTTTGTCGACGGAAAGCTCGAAACCACAAAGCCGGACAAACGCATGCACGGGTTTGGGCTTTTGAGTGTGCGCACCACCGCAAAACGGTATGATGGTTATTTGGAGCAGTCGGTGGAGGACAACTGGTTTCGTTCCACTGTGGGACTCAACAAGCCGGACATTGCATGAAAATGCCTGCGGTTTGTTTTGGATCAAAAGTTTTGTTATGTGGACAATAAAAAAACAGCAAATATTTGAAGAGCGTTTTTGCAAAAAACGCTCTTTTTATTTATGTTTGCAGACAGTTTTTTTCAAAAGAAGGACAAAACTCCCAATTTTTTTAATTTTGGAATAAAATGCAAATCAAAGGAGGAGAGAAAGATGTTAGAAGCGGTGTCTGTGAAACTGACGGATGTGTTTGTTCGAAAACAGATTATTGCAGCGCAGCAGCGTCCGGTTTTTGAATACGGATTTATGTTGACAATATCAACACTTTTGTGCGTGCTGTCTATTCTGTTGATCGCATTTTTGTGCGGTTCCTTGGCTGCCGGTATTTTGTTTTTGGCGGTGTTCATGCCGCTGCGCAGCTGCTGCGGCGGCTATCACTGCAAAACCTATGGCGCCTGTTTTGTGGTAACGAATCTGGTTTTTAGCGCTTATCTTTTTTTGCTCAATTGGAGCTTTTTCACGCTGCCCGAGCAGATTTTACCGGCCATTGCGGCGGCGCTGGCGCTTTCGAGCGCCGGATTGATTTTCAAATTCGCACCGGTGCTGCACAAAAACAACCCGCAAACCAAAGCGCAGCAGCGCGCGGCTCGCAAAAGGGCGCGGCTGCTGGCATCCTGTTTTACCTTTGTGCTGCTCATTGGCATTTGCTTTTCACACATGCTGCATGTGTCGAAATATTATTTTTTCGCCATGGCACTGACAATGGCCGTTGTCGCGGCGATGATGTGCATGGTGTTGGTCAAAGAAAGGAGGGACAAACATGGATAAACTGCTCAAACTGATCGCGAAAGCGGTGGAGTCTGTGGCGGAACAGGGCGCTGGCGCGCCTTCTCAATTTGCGTCGTTCCAGCCAGTCACCCCTGCGTGCCTGTTAAAACAAGAAACAGAAGACTGATTGTTTGTATTTAAAAAACACCGGATGCAAAGGGCCTGCTGCCCAGCGTCCGGTGTTTTTCCTTGTGCGAAAATCAAAATGACCGTTACCTGCCAGAACGCCGTTTCGCCCGCTGCAAAGCAATGGTCTTGCAAAATTTGACAAAAAAGAAAAATTTGCAAAAAATGAAAAAACCACTTGACAAATCAAAAAAAGCTGTTATACTAATAATAGTAATTATTACTGATAAGGAGGACGGATTGTGCCGGTAGTAAGACGGTATTCCAGGCAGCGGGAAGCGATTTTAACGCATCTCAAAGGCCGGTGCGATCATCCCAGCGCCGATCAGGTTTATGCCGATCTGCGTGAGACGCTGCCGAATTTGAGTTTGGGAACGGTCTATCGCAATTTAAATGCATTGTCCGGTAGCGGAGATGTTTTGCGGTTCACAGTCAACGGCAAAGAGCATTTCGATGGGAACATCACCCCCCACTCCCACTTTATCTGTTTAAATTGCGGCGCGATCCTTGATATTTTCGACGCCACGCAAAACAAAGTGAAAGCGCAGATGGAAAAGGAGCTGGACTGTTTTGTTAGCGGCGTGCAGATTTTAGTTTATGGCAAGTGCAACGCTTGTTCAAAATAAAAGGTAAATTATTTTTTTGGAGGTAATAAAAATGGCAAAGTATGTATGTCCTGTTTGCGGTTACACACATGAAGGTGAAATTGAAAAATGCCCGATCTGCGGTGCGAAAATGGAAAAAGCGCCCGAAGCGGAAACCCTTGTTTTTGCAGATGAACACAAAATCGGTATTGCAAAGGATTTAGAGCCGGATGTTGTGGAAGAACTGCGTAACAATTTCAACGGCGAATGCTCGGAAGTCGGCATGTATCTTGCAATGGCAAGAGTCGCTTATCGTGAGGGCTATCCGGAAGTCGGTCTGTATTATGAAAAAGCGGCGTGGGAAGAAGCAGAACATGCGGCGAAATTTGCAGAACTGCTCGGCGAAGTTGTGACCGATTCCACCAAGAAAAATCTCGAAATGCGCTTCATGGCGGAGAACGGCGCTTGCGAAGGCAAACTGAAACTTGCCAAACGCGCAAAAGAACTGAACTACGACGCGGTGCATGACACTGTGCATGAAATGGCGAAAGACGAGGCACGCCACGGCTGCGGCTTCAAAGGTCTGTATGACCGTTATTTTGGCAAATAATAAGGTTCCCCTCTTTTCCTTGCCGGTTTTTGCATTTGCCGGCAAAGGAAAGGTCTCTCTTTAAAACGGCGGGTACATACCCGTCGTTTTTGTTTATCCGTTTTTGATGGCAAGGGAGGAAACAGGGTTGTCAAACAAAAAAGAACGTGCTATTATAGCGGTAGAAGCGACTTCTTTGTTTTCGGGGGAAAAGAATATGCGGACAGTTGTGAAAGCAGGCATTCTTTTTATGATTCTCGCAATATTGCTGTTGTTGTTACCGGTTACCGCTGTGGGGACAAACGGGTTTGAGCCTGCTTTTCTCGGTCAGGGCGAATTTTTGCGCCTGCTTTACCTTGATCCGGTGTTTCTCAAAGCAATCGGCAACACCTTGTTGACATCAGCCTGGATTTTACCGGTTGTTCTGCTTTTTTCGTTTGCAGCGCGGAAAACGGTCTGCAAAAAAGTGAAAAAGGGTTGGTTTTTGGCAGTTTCATCGCTGGTCACCACGGTTTTGGCCTTTCTTTATTTTTATTTTTTGCAACAAGCAAATCTTCTCTTTTCTGTCAATATTGCCGCTTTTTATGGTGTTGCAGAAATCCTGTTGATTTGGATTCTGGGAAATCTTATGGCAGGAAAAAAACGTTGCGTTCATACTAGGGGGAAGCAAACAAAAGGATAAAGTTTTTATCCTGAAACCGGAACCGATTTGATCGCGGTATACAAAATCAAAACAGGAGAACCACACGGTTCTCCTGTTTTGATTTACAATTTGCTTTAATAATTCTCAGCTCTTAACTGGAAATAGGCGCGGGCGTGGGCGCAGACCGGACAGATTTCCGGCGCAGCCTTGCCGAAATGGATATGCCCGCAGTTGCGGCAGATCCAAACCATATCGCCCTCGCGGCTGAACACCAGCCCGCCTTTGACATTTTCGAGCAGCTTCAAATACCGTTCCTCGTGCTCCTTTTCGATTTTCGCGACCCCTTCAAACAGGTTGGCGATATGATCGAAACCCTCTTCTCTGGCCGTTTTGGCAAATTCGGCATACATCTCGGTCCATTCGTAGTTCTCGCCCTTTGCCGCGTCGGCAAGATTTTTTTCAGTGTTGCCAAGCCCGTTGTTTAATAATTTAAACCACATCTCGGCGTGCTCTTTTTCATTGTTGGCCGTTTCCTCGAAAATAGCGGCGATTTGTTCATAGCCGTCTTTACGCGCCTGCGACGCATAATAGGTATATTTGTTTCGCGCCTGTGACTCGCCTGCAAAAGCGGTCATCAGATTCGCCTGTGTTTTGCTGCCTTCCAGATTCATAAAAAAATACCTCCCTAAACTGTTTGTATCGTTAGGATAGGCATTTTTTCATATTTTTATACATTTTCCCAATATTTTCTGTCCAGCGTGCGCAGCCGGATGGCCTGCGCGATATGTGAAACGTCGATATTTTCGGCTGTTTGCAGGTCGGCGATGGTGCGCGCGACCTTTAAGACCCGGTCGTAAGACCTGCCGGACATGCCGAGCTTGTCAAAGGAATCCTTTAAATAACGGTCGGCGCTGTCGGAAAGCTTACAGTACCGGCGCAGCAGCGGGGTGGTCAGCTGGGCGTTGCAGCGGATCCCGTCGTTCTGGTAGCGTGTTTGCTGCAATTTACGCGCGGCGTTGACCCGTGCCTTGATCTGCGCGGAGGATTCCGCCGGTTGTTTTGCCGACAGTTCGTCATACTGCACCGGCGGCACTTCAATGTGAATATCCATGCGGTCGAGCATCGGACCGGAAATGCGGTTCAAATATTTGCGCACAGCGTTAGACGAACAGATGCATTTGCGGGTCGGGTGCCCGAAATACCCGCAGGGACAGGGGTTCATCGCGGCGACGAACATTGTCCGGCAGGGAAAACGCAGCGTGCCGGTCGCGCGGGAAATGGTCACGCTACCGTCCTCCAGCGGCTGGCGCAGCGTTTCCATGGCGGCGCGGGGAAATTCGGGAAGCTCGTCCAAAAATAAAACGCCGTTGTGCGCAAGGGAAATTTCCCCCGGTTTGATGACCGATCCGCCGCCGGCGAGCGCCACCGCCGAAACGGTGTGATGCGGCGCGCGGAAAGGACGCCGGGTGATCATCGGGGTGTCGTTTTTCAAAAGTCCGGCAATGGAATAGATGGTGGTGGTCTCGATCGCTTCTGCAAAGGTCATGTCCGGCAGGATCGAGGGAATGCGTTTGGCAAGCATGCTTTTGCCCGATCCCGGCGGTCCGATCATCAAGAGATTGTGCCCGCCTGCAGCGGCGATCTCAATGGCGCGTTTGGCATATTGTTGTCCCGCCACATCGGCAAAATCCAAATTCTCGCTGTTGTCCGACAATGAAATTTGCGGCGCCGGCAGCGGCTGGATCGGTGTTTTGCCGGTTAAGTGCTCTAAAAGCTGCTGCACATTTGACACCGGATAAACGGCGATCCCCTCCACCACGGCCGCCTGCACCGCGATCTGTGCCGGAACAAAAAAATGGGAAAACCCCTGCTTTTTCGCACAGACCGCCATGGATAACAGCCCCTTGACAGGCCGCACATCTCCGTCCAGCGACAGTTCACCGGCAAACGCGCAGCGATCGCTGTCAAAATCGATCTGCCGACTGGCAAGCAAAACCCCCAGTAAAATCGGCAGATCATAGATCGGTCCTTCTTTTTTGACATCGGCGGGGGCCAGATTCACGGTGATGCGGTTGGCGGGAAACGCAAAGCCTGCGTTTTTGACCGCGGAACGAACCCGTTCCCGCGATTCCCGCACCGACGCGTCCGGCAGGCCGACGATATCAAAGGATGGCAATCCCGCGTCGACGCTGCATTCCACCGTGACCGGATAGGCATTGACCCCCCAGATGCCCATGCTGGTCAATTTTGAAAACATTTAATTTACCTCGCCGTTTATAATATGCTGCAAAAGGTTTTTGCAGTTTAAATAAGTCTCGTAATTATCGCTGTTTTCATCCGGCGCGCGGCGCAGCGAAAAATACAATTCATTTAATTTTGTGTAATCCAGATTGTTTTGCTCGTAGTTTTCCTTTAAAACGTCTTCAAAAGCGGTGCCTTTGATGGAATAAGCCCGCCCGTCATACAGCGGCAGATCGCTGCTCGTTTCAAACAGTTCATTGTAGGCGCTGGAGTTGATCAGTTCGGTAAAACGGTAATCGTCTGTGATGAATAAAAAGCTGCGGGCGGTCTGGATTTCACCGAGCAGCCCCGACGCCTGCGCCATCTGAAAGCTTTCATTCTGATCGGCAATGGAATAGGACAGATTGATCACCTTCACAGTGACCTCCCCGTTTTTGTCGGTATCTTCTGCAAAACGTTCCAGCGACTTTTTCACTGCGTCGACCGTCGAATCCGCGATGCCCTGACTGGTATACAGATAAACCGCCGTGTCATAGGGCTCTTTGGTCGAACTGCACTGCGTGATCGCCAAAATGAGGATAAAAACAAGAATCAGCGCGATAACCGCGTAGAATTTATAATAATACCAGTAATTTTTAAACCAGCGAACCACTTTTCCCATCGGCGTCCCTTTCCTTTTGCCTGTCCGGCGGTGTTTATGCTTTTTTATCTTACAACATTTTCTGCCCTTTTTCAACAACACACCGCCATTTGTCAAAATTTTTTAAAAAAGCGTTAAAAAACACTTGATTTTTTAAAACAAGCGTGGTAAGATACATTTGTAATGATGTGTGAAACGAAAGAGTGGGGCGACCCACTCTTTCATGTTTGTGAAAGGAATGAGAGAACATGGCGTCTGGTAAAATGAACACCGCCGCGCGGGTTCGCGAAATCATCGAACCGTTTGCCAAACAGCTCGGGCTGCAGATCTGGGATGTGCGGTATGTCAAGGAGGGCGCGTCCTGGTTTTTGCGCATTTTCATCGACAAGCCTGATGGCGTGACCATCGACGACTGCGAGGCGCTTTCCCGGCTGATCGACGAACCGCTAGACCAGGCGGATCCGGTGCCGGACAGCTATTATCTCGAAGTTTCTTCTCCGGGACTCGGCCGGGAGCTGACCCGTCCGGAGCATTTTGCGCAGTGCATGGGGCAGGAAATCATGCTCAAATGCATCCGGCCGCAAAATGGGCAAAAGGAATTTGCAGGGATTTTAAAAGCGTTCGATGGCGAAACCATCGTGATCGAAACCGGCGATCAAACGCTTTCCTTTCCAAAGCGCGACCTTTCGGCTGTGCGCTTAAACGATGATAATGATATTTAGAAAAGGATAATGAGAATCATGAAAAAGAACACCAACGCCAATAACAATAACGAGTTTTTTGAAGCGATCAAGTTCATGGAAGCGGAAAAAGGAATTCCGGCGCAGTATATCGCCGAGAAGATCAGCAACGCCATCGTGGTGGCCGCCCGCCGGGATTATAACGGCAGCGATATTGTCCACTGCGACATCGATATCGATAAAGGAATTTTCCGGGTGTATCTGGTCAAGCAGGTCGTAGAGGAAATCGAAGACGAAAACGAACAGATTCTGCCGGAACAGGCCGTGCAGTATAACAAAACCGCCAAGGTCGGCGACAGCATCGAGATCGATCTGGATACCAAAAAATTCGGCCGTATCGTTGCACAAACGGCAAAGCACGTGATCCGGCAGGGTATTCGCGAGGCGGAGCACGGCATGGTGCTGCAGGAGTTCCAGAGCCGGCATCATGAGATCGTGTCTGCCAAGGTGCTGAGCATCGATCCGAAAACCGGCAACGCAACGCTGCAGATCGGAAAATCCGAAACCATTCTGCCCAAAGCCGAACAGGTGGAAAGTGAAGCTTTAAGCGAAGGACAGACCATTAAGGTGTATATCGTGGATGTCAAGGACACCGAAAAAGGCCCCAAAATCATGATCTCCAGAACCCATCCGGGCCTTGTTAAACGGCTGTTTGAAATGGAAGTGCCGGAAATTTTCGACGGCACTGTCGAAATCAAAGCGGTATCCCGTGAAGCGGGGTCGAGAACCAAACTCGCGGTGTTCTCCAAGGACGAAAATGTCGATCCCATCGGTGCATGCATCGGTCCAAAAGGCGCCAGAGTCGCCACCATCGTCGAGGAACTGGGCGGTGAGAAAATCGATATCATCAAATATTCGGAAGACGTTTCGGCATTCATTTCCGGCGCGCTTTCCCCCGCAAACGTGGTTTCGGTGGAAATCATCGACGCGGCGGCAAAATCCTGCCGTGCCACGGTGCCGGACCATCAACTGTCTCTGGCGATCGGCAACAAGGGGCAGAATGTGCGGCTGGCCGCCAAGCTGACCGGCTGGAAGATCGATATTCGTCCCGAAAGCGGCTACTATGGAGAAGACGAAGAATAAAACGGAGGCGCAGCATGCAGCAGAGAAAAATTCCGATGCGCAAATGTATCGGCTGCAATGAAATGTATCCCAAACGGGAATTGATACGGATCGTCCGGTCCCCCGAAAATGAAATTTCTCTGGACACAACGGGGAAGAAGCCCGGACGGGGCGCATATATTTGTAAAAAAGCAGAATGCTTAAAACAGGCGGTGAAAACCAAGCGCCTGAATCGCACGTTTTCCTGTGAGATCAGCGCGGAAATCTACACGGCGCTCGAAAAGGAAATCCAACAATATGAACAATAAATTTTTATCTCTTTTAGGAATTGCCAGAAAGGCCGGTCGGGTGTCGCTGGGCTTTGAGCAGTCGCTTTCCAGCCTGCACAGCGGTGCGGCAAAAGCGGTTTTCTGCGCGAAGGATCTATCGGAAAAGACAAAACGGGGTCTTGTGCTGGCGGCGCAAAACGATGCTATTCCCGTCGTCACCGTGCAGTACACGCTGGAGGAATTGAGCATGGCTGTCGGGCAGCGCACCGGCATTGTCTGTGTCAACGACGCGGGATTTGCAAAAGCGCTTTTGCAAAGAGGGGAAATACAATAGCCGGACACACGGATTGATATAAATATTTTAACCGCAAAGGATGATCTTCATGTTAATGACAAAATATAAAGTGGGCGAGGTTGCGAAAGATTTCGGTATGGCGGCGAAGGATGTTATCGAGATTTTAAAGCAGTTTGATGAAACGACGCCGTATAAAACCACGACCGTGTTGGGGGAAGCGGATTTGAACTTCCTGTTCGATTATATCACCGGCAAAAACCAGGTGAAGAGTTTCGACGATTATTTTGCGTCCGGCAAAGCCGCGCAGCAAAAGCGCGAGGAAGAGAAAAAGAAAGCGAAAGAAGCGATGCTTGCCGAACAGGCGGCGCTTGCAGCGCAGCTCAAAGCGGCGGCTGCCGGGCAGGCTGAGCCGGCATCGAAAGAAAAAGCCGAACAGCCGGCTGCTGAATCAAAAGCGCCGGAAAAACCGATGGAAAAAGCGGCCGAAAAACCGGCTGAACCTGCAAAAACCGCGCCGAAGCCGGCGGAGAAACCGGCTGAACAAAAAGAAAGCGAAGCCAAAGCACCGGAAAAAGCGCCGGCGCCTGCACAGCCGGTTGCCGAAAAACCGGCGGTAACCCCGGCCGCGCACAAAAAGCCGAAAAAGCAGCCGGCGCAAAGCCGCAAGGAATCGCCGGTGCGGGAAAAACAGCTGCGACGTGGCGACACCGTCAACGTCAACAAAACGGTGGATACTTACCGCATCGATACCCGCGCGACAAACGTCGAGCTGGATAAATACAATGAGAAATATGATACCATTGCGCCTGCCAACCGCTATGGCGACAACGTGCAGCGCAAACAGAAGATCCATCAGAAATCCCAGCAATACCGCCGCGGCGGCAAAAGCAACAAACGGGAAACCGAAGCGGATAAACTGCGGAAAATCCAGCTGGAACGCATCAAGGCAAAGCCGATCGAGATCACCGTGGGCGATGAGATCACCGTTGCGGAACTCGCGTCCCGCATGAAGAAAACGGCGGCGGAAGTCGTTAAAAAGCTGATGATGCTCGGTATCATGGCGTCGGCCACCGAAGTGATCGATTTCGATACCGCCGCGATCGTCGCAGAAGAAATGGGCGCGATCATTCACCGTGAAGTGGTGGTCACCATTGAAGAGCGCATCATGGATGTGCAGGAAGACAAGGAAGAGGATTTGAAACCCCGCGACCCGGTCGTTGTGGTCATGGGACACGTCGACCACGGCAAAACGTCGCTTTTGGACCGCATCCGCAAAACCTCCGTCACCGCGACGGAAGCGGGCGGCATCACCCAGCATATCGGCGCTTACCGTGTGCGGGTGGGCGACCAGAACATCACATTTTTAGACACACCTGGTCACGCGGCATTTACCGCAATGCGCCAGCGCGGTGCGATGGTCACTGATATTGCGATTTTGGTCGTCGCAGCGGACGACGGTATCATGCCGCAGACGATCGAAGCCATCAACCACGCCAAAGCGGCGGGGGTGCAGATCATCGTTGCCATCAATAAAATGGACAAACCGGACGCATCCACCGATAAAATCATGCAGCAATTAACCGAACATGAACTGGTGCCGGAAGAATGGGGCGGCGACATCATCTGCGTTCCCGTTTCCGCTATGACCGGCATGAACATCGATAAGCTGCTGGAAAGCGTTTTGCTGGTTGCCGAAATGCAGGAACTCAAAGCCAATCCCGACCGCCGTGCGAAAGGCGCCGTTATTGAAGCGCGTCTGGATAAAGGCCGCGGTCCGGTCGCGACGTTATTGGTGCAAAACGGCACGCTGCATGCCGGGGATATCATCGTCGCCGGCACCGCCGTGGGTCGGGTGCGCGTGATGCTCAACGACCGCGGTGAAAGGGTAAAATCCGCCGGTCCTTCGGTTCCGGTCGAGATCACCGGTCTGGACGACGTGCCGAGCGCGGGCGATGATTTCGACGCCGTTTCGGATGAAAAGCTCGCAAGAGAACTGGTGGAGCAGCGCCGGGAAAAACAAAAGGAAGAAGAATTCAAAAAATACCAGAAAGTCACGCTGGATAATCTGTTTGACCAATTGCAGCAGGGCGATATGAAAGAACTGAACATCATCGTCAAGGCGGATGTGCAGGGCTCTGTCGAAGCGGTGCGCCAGTCATTGGAGAAGCTCTCCAACGATGAGGTCGCGGTGCGGGTCATCCACGGCGGCGTGGGCGCGATCAGCGAATCCGATGTGATGCTCGCCGCTGCGTCCAATGCGATCATCGTCGGCTTTAACGTGCGTCCCGATCCGGTCGCAAAAGTCAATGCCGAACGTGACGGCGTCGATCTGCGGCTTTATCGTATCATCTATGACTGCATCGAGGAGATCGAAGCGGCGATCAAGGGTATGCTTGCACCGAAATTCCGTGAAGTGCAGCTTGGCCGGATCGAAGTGCGGCAGGTCTATAAAATTTCCAGCGTCGGCGTCGTAGCCGGCTGTTATGTCCAGGAAGGAAAAGTCACCCGCAATGCGCAGATCCGCGTTGTGCGCGACGGTATTGTGCTCGCGGAGGACGCGATCGACTCGCTGCGCCGGTTTAAAGACGACGTCAAAGAAGTCGCCGCCGGTTATGAATGCGGTATCGGCCTTGAAAAATTCACCGATATCAAAGAAGGCGATATTTTTGAAGCTTTTGTCATGGAAGAATATCGTGATTAAGAGATAAAACAGAGGCTTGCGCGGTTTTTCGGTTTTCTGCTTTTGCAAACGGGAAACCGCGCCGGCGCCATCCATCAAAGGAGAAGAAAATGGCATCCTATAAAATCGACCGCATGGCGG
Organism: uncultured Clostridia bacterium; assembly: GCA_946493765.1. Taxonomy (GTDB): domain Bacteria; phylum Bacillota; class Clostridia; order Oscillospirales; family Acutalibacteraceae; genus RUG11462. The sequence continues at coordinate 19,987 of CAMMAZ010000023.1, forward strand.
AAGATATCAAGCGGAATTTGGCGGATATTTTCAGAGAACTCAAGGATCCGCGCATTTCGCAGTTACTGTCGGTCGTGCGGGTAGAGGTTTCGGGCGATATGTCCTATGCCAAGGTGTTTGTCAGCGCGATCGAGGGATATGAACAAAGCGTGCAGTCGGTCAAGGGCTTAAAAAGCGCGACCGGCTATATCAAACGCGAGCTGTCCGCCCGGATGAAAATGCGCAAAATGCCGGAATTGCGGTTTGTTGCCGACAATTCCATCGAACACGGCGCGCAGATCAACAAGATCATCGAAGAATTTGAACACAAGGAGCAAACACAGGATGGGAATGAAGATTGATTTGCAAACCGCTGCGCAGCGGTTGCGGGAAAAAGACAATATTTTGATTCTCATCCACCAGTTTCCGGATGGGGACACCATCGGCTGCGGCTTTGCGCTGTGCCGTGCGTTGCAAACCCTTTCCAAAACCGCGCGGGTGCTTTGTTCCCACACCGTCAATCAAAAATACGATTATATTCTAAACAGCGTGACGCCGCAGTGTTTTGAGCCGGACTTTGTGGTCAGCGTCGATGTTGCGGATCAAAAGCTGTTGGGCGAACCGGTTTTGTCGGCTTATGGCGACCGGATCGATCTGAGCATCGACCATCACGGTTCCAACACCTTTTTTGCAAAGGAAAATTATGTCGATGCGTCGGCTGCTGCGGCCAGTGAGATTTTATATGAACTGATTTGCCTTTTGTGCGGCGAACCGGACAAGCAGATGGCGGCGGCGCTGTATACCGGGATTTCCACCGATACCGGTTGTTTTAAATTTACCAACACCACCCCAAAAACCCATCTGATTGCCGCAAAGCTGATGGAACGCGGCATCGATTACGGTGAAATCAACCGCATCATGTTCGACACCAAGGTCAAAAGCCGGATCCTGCTGGAACGCATGGCGCTCGACAGCATGCGTTTTTTTTGCGACGATAAAGTCGCGATCATGACGATCACCCGGGAAATGAAACAAAAAAGCGGCGCGGACGACGAGGATTTAAACGGGATTTCCGCCCTGCCGCGGCAGGTCGAGGGTGTGTTGATCGGCATCACCGTTCGCGAACAGGAAGGCGGCTATTGCAAAATCTCGGTGCGCACCCACGAACCGGTTTCGGCAGCGGAATTCTGCGCGAAATTCGGCGGCGGCGGGCATGTGCGCGCTGCCGGATGTGAAATCAAAGGCAGCGTCGAAGAGGCGAGCGAGCAGCTTTTGGCGCTTGCAAAAACTTATTTTGAAGCAAAATGATGAACGGATTTGTTTTAATCGATAAACCCGCCGGGATGACTTCTTTCCAGATCACGGCGGCGGTCCGGCGGAAATTCGGGCAAAAAAAAGCCGGGCATGCGGGCACGCTCGACCCGCTGGCAACCGGTGTTCTGCCGGTGTTTATCGGACAGGCGACCCGACTGATCGACCTGATCCCCGACCGAAAAAAACGATATCTTGCGGATTTTATGCTGGGCATCACCACCGACACGCTGGACAATACCGGCACGGTGCTGACCGACCAGCCTTTTTCGCATGTCACAAAACAGAAGCTGCAAGAAGCGATCGGCGCGTTTACCGGTGAGATCACCCAAACGCCGCCGATGTTTTCGGCGCTTAAAAAAGACGGCGTGCCGCTTTATAAACTCGCGCGCGCCGGGGTGGACGTCGAACGCCGCGCCCGCAAAACGACGATCGACAAAATCGAGCTTGTCGCGTTCGACGGCATGTGCGGCAGTCTCGACGTTGTCTGCGATAAAGGCACCTATATCCGCACGTTGATCGACGATATCGGTCTGTATCTGCATTGCGGCGCAATCATGACCGGCCTGCGCCGGACGGCGTCCAATGGATTTTCGGCAGACCAATGTGTGCCGCTGGACGTTTTTTTGGAAAATCCGCCGGAGACCTTTCTCCAGCCGCCGGACAAGGCATTGCAGGATTATCCGGCAGTGTTTGTGACCCCAAAACAGGCGGTTCGGTTTCAAAACGGCGGCGAACTGGACAGAACACGCCTGCGGCTGCCGGTCGACGCGCCGATTTACCGGGTGTATGGCGGTGATACATTTTTGGGACTTGGCGAACAAACGCCGGCTGCATTAAAACCCCGTTGTGTTCAGCATAACAGTTAAAGGGCAAAAGGAGCAGAAAATGGAAATTGTCACACAACTGGAAACACACAGGCGTTCACAACCAACGGCGATCGCACTCGGCACTTTCGACGGCGTGCATATCGGTCACCGCGCGGTCATTGAAAACGTTTTGAACCGGCCGGGTCTTGTTCCGGCGGTGTTCACCTTTTCTCATGCACCGGCCGGTATTTTAGGGAAACAGCCGGCCGGGATGCTCGCAACCCCCGCTGCCAAACAGGAAATACTGGAACAAATGGGGATTCAGCTGTTTATCTCACCGCCGTTTTTATCGGTCAGAGACATGGAACCTCAAACGTTTTTGCGTCTGCTTTCCGACCGGTTCGGTGCAAAATATTTCAGCTGCGGCTATAATTTTCGATTCGGCCGCGAGGGAGCTGGCGACGCTGCGTTTTTAAAAGTGTTCGGGGAACAAAATGGCATTGCGGTCAATGTTTGCCCGCCGGTCACCGCCGAAAAAACGCCGGTTTCCTCCTCGCAGATCCGTGCACTGATCCAAAAAGGTGAGGTGCTTGCCGCCGCAAAGCTGCTCGGCCGCCGGTTTTCCTTTGATTTTCCGGTCGTGCACGGCGACGGACGCGGCCGCACCTGGGATTTTCCCACCATCAATCAACGGTGGCCGTCGGATTTTGTGCTGCCGAAATGCGGGGTTTATGCCGCAAGCGTTGCCATCGACGGCAAAAGCTATAAAGGCATCAGCAACATCGGCGTGCATCCTACCGTCGGTGCGGGAGAGGTTGCCTGTGAAACCTTTATTTTTGGATTTTCCGGCGATCTATATAACCGCCGGATCACCGTTTCGCTGGTCGATTTCATCCGACCGGAAAAACGGTTTGCAAACACCGATGAACTGCGGCAGGCCATTGCCGCCGATGTGCAAACGGTCCAAAACATGGACTTTTAAGTCGTGGAAATCCCATTTTTCGTTACAACTGAAAAAGTCGAAAGATGTGCCATGATCGTCTTTCAGAAAAGGATTGAGTGGGATTCAAAGAGATTTTCAATTTTGACTAAGATGTTTCCTTTACCGATAAAGAAACAGATGATAAATGTATATAACGCATAAAGCCGCGGTCAAAAGACCGCGGCTTTATGTTTTAAAAATATAAAAAATGAAGGGATGTTAACAGATGATATGCATCAGATGTCATACATCTTTTTCACGGAGTTTGTAAACACTCAGCAGCGTGCCGCACACCGACGCGGCGACAATGCCTAAAATCGCCGCGCTCGACAGCATATGCCGCTTGCGCAGACGAATCGACAGCTCATGGAATTTTTCGCTGTATGCGTCGTTGACAATGCTCGTCACCGGCATTTTTTCCGCTGCGATTTTATCATAATTCCGGTAATACCGGCGGCATTCGGGGCAATGTTTCAAATGCTCATTGACTTGCCGCGCGGTTTGTCTACTTGCCAGACCATCTTTATAAATCGACACGAGGTCTTTGACGATTTCACAGTTCAGACGCATGATCGAGCTCCTCCATTAACTTCTTTTTGGCTCTGAAAAAAATCACTTTTGCCGAGTTCTCACTGATACCCAGCGCTTTTGCCACCTGCGAAAACGGCAGATCGGCATAGACGCGCAGCACCACGACATCGATATATTTTTGCGGCAGCGTCCGGATAACCTCCCGGACTCTTTCCGCCGCCAGCCTGTCCTGCACGGTATCCTCGGTGTTGAACCCGCCGTGCAGTCCGGCAAAGAGCTCCAAATTGATGGATTCAATGTGCAGCTTGTTTTTGCGCAGGTATTTGTAATACACATGTTTGCCGATAGAAGCAAGCCAGGTGAAAACCTGCGCGTCGCTTCGGAACCGATGGATAGAGATAAATGCCTGATAAAAGGTTTCCTGCGTTAATTCTTCGGCAAGATGGGTGTCTTTGCAAAGATTGAACAGGAACGCATTCAGTTTGGGGTAATACTCTTGATACAGCTCTTCAAACGCCTTCAAACCCGTTCCCGTCCTTTGCTTTATTCTGTTTATTATTTTAGTGCATTTTTTCCCTTGAAAAGTTACAGTACTTTGAATTTTTTCAAGATTTAAAAATTTTTAAAAATTTTTTCCATTCCTGTGTAACTTTTCATTTAAAACCCGGCACTAAAATAATTAGTGAGACATTTTTAAAGATGAAAACCGTTTATTTTGCGGAACGTGGAAAGGTCGTTTTTTATGAGTTTTCGTATTTTAGGCACCGGTATGTATGTGCCGGAAAAAATCGTCACCAACGACGATCTGGCACAGATCGTCGATACCTCGGATGAGTGGATCACAAAGCGCGTCGGGGTGCGCTCGCGCCGCGTGTGCGTGCATGAGACGGCATCGGACCTTGCCGTGGAGGCGGCAAAGAACGCTTTGGATAACGCCGGTGTGCGCGCGGAGGAACTGGATTTGATCCTGGCGGCGACCGTCAGCGGGGAAACGGTGTCCCCGTCGGTGTCCTGCATGGTGCAGCACGCGCTGGGAATCAGCTGTCCGGCGTTTGACATCAACGCGGCCTGTTCCGCCTTTTTGTTTTTGCTGGAAACGGCAGCCGGCTTTTTTGCACGCAAAACAGCGAAAAAAATTCTGGTCGTCGGCGCGGAACGCATGAGCCGGATCGTCGACTGGGCGGATCGGAGCACCTGCGTGATCTTCGGCGACGGCGCCGGTGCTGCGGTGCTCGGCGAGGGCGACGGGTATCTCGATTCGGTCATGACCGTCAAAGGCGGCGACGATGTGATCAAAATCCCGCAGTTTATTGGCAAGTCCCCGTTTTATGAAGGCGAGCAGGAAAGCCCTTATATCCACATGCAGGGGCAGGAAACCTTTAAATATGCGGTCAACGCCATTTGCGACGATATCAAAACGTTGCTCGCCCGCAACCAGCTGTCGGTCGACGATATCAAATATATCGTGCCGCACCAGGCCAACAAGCGGATCATCGATTTTGCCAGCACAAAATTGAAAATCCCGCATGAGAAATTCTATATCAACATTGAAAACTATGGCAACACGTCCAGCGCCAGCGTCCCGATCGCTTTGGATGAAGTCAACCGCGCAGGAAAACTGCAGCGCGGCGATCTTGTGATCCTGACCGCATTCGGCGGGGGACTCGCGAACGCGTCCTGCCTGTTAAAATGGTAATGTCAGCGGGGTCCCGCTGCGTACATAGATCCTAAAAAATATAAAAAATTGGAGGAACACAAAATGGTATTTGAGAAAATTGCAGAAATGCTCGCTGAAAAGGTCGACTGCGACGTCAGCGAAATCAAGGGCGACACCAAATTTGCCGATCTTGGCATCGATTCGCTCGACATCACCGAACTGCTGATGAACATCGAAGATGAGTTCGGTATCGAAGTGGAAATGGACACTTCCCTGGTGGACGTGAACGCGCTGGTTGCAAAAATCGAAGCGCTGACCGCCGAGAAATAAACAAAGGATTGCAAAGTTGGGTTATGCGCGCACAGCGCATAACCCGCACTGCAAAGAAAGGATTGTTTTGCAATGATCAATTCACCGATTTGCGAGGCGCTGCACATCACCTATCCCGTTTTTCAGGGTGGGATGGCCTGGATCGCCGACGGAAAACTTGCGGCCGCCGTGTCCAACGCGGGCGGGCTTGGCATTATCTCCGCGATGAACGCGGGAACAGACTATTTGAAAGAACAGATCGCCATTGCGCGGTCATTGACCGATAAACCGTTTGGTGTGAACGTCATGCTGATGAGCCCGCATGTCGACGAAGTGGCAAAGGTCATTGCAGACGAAAAAATTGCGGTTGTCACCACCGGTGCGGGTTCTCCCGCGAAATACATGCCCATGTGGCTGGAAGCGGGCGTCACGGTGATCCCGGTGATCGCATCGATCGCGATGGCGAAAAAAATGGAGAAAAGCGGCGCATTTGCCGTGATCGCCGAAGGGCAGGAGTCCGGCGGTCATATCGGCGAGCTGACCACCATGACGCTGGTTCCCCAGGTCAAAGACGCGGTGGATATCCCGGTGATCGCAGCCGGCGGTATTGCCGACGGCAGAGGTCTTGCGGCGGCGCTGATGCTGGGCGCCTGCGGTGTGCAGGCGGGCACGGTCTTTTTGACTGCCAAAGAATGCAATGTGCATCAAAATTACAAGGATATGGTTTTAAAAGCCAAAGATATTTCCACCGTCACCACGGGACGGCGGTTTGCCGGCAGCACCTGCCGGTGTATCAAAAACAATTTCAGCCGTGAATTTTTAAAGTATGAATATTCTCCGGAAGCGACTGCCGAAGGCGTCGGAGAACTTGGCGTCGGCGCGCTGCGTAAAGCGGCGGTGGATGGCGACACCAAAGAAGGCTGCTTTTTGGCGGGTCAGATTTCCGGATTGATCGATAAAGAACTGCCGGTCAAAGACATCATTGAAAACATGGTGTCCGGCGCGGAGACTCTTTTGAAAGGAGCAGACAAATGGGTAAAATAGCGTTTGTGTTTTCCGGCCAGGGCGCGCAGCATCCCGGCATGGCAAAAGCGTTTTATGAAAGCAATGCGAATGTCAAAGCGCTGTTTGACGCGGCAGAGCAGATCCGTCCCGGCACGCTGGCGCAGTGCTTTGAGGGGGATGCCGAAACCTTAAAACAGACCCAAAACACACAGCCCTGCTTGTATTTAACCGACCTTGCGGCGGCGATCGCGCTCAAAGACGCGGGGATCACCCCCGACGCCGTTGCCGGTTTTTCACTCGGCGAGCTGCCGGCGCTGTGTTTTGCCGGCGCGTTTTCGGCGGAAGACGGTTTCCGCCTTGTCTGCAAGCGCGGCGAATATATGGCAAACAGCAGCGCCGACGCGTCGATGGCGGCGGTTGTGAAACTGTCCGACGATGTGGTGGAGGATCTTTGCAAATCCTTTGCGCACATCTATCCGGTCAACTATAATTCCCCCGGCCAGCTGGTGGTCGCGGGCGCGACGGACGAACTGCCCGCCTTTTCCCAAAAGGTCAAGGAAGCGGGCGGCCGCACCATCCCGCTGAAGGTCAGCGGCGCGTTCCATTCGCCTTATATGGACGAGGCGGCAGCGCAGTTTGCAAAAACGCTGGACGGTTTTCAAATGGAAAACCCGCAAATCCCGGTCTATGCGAATTTCACCGCGCAGCCTTATGACAATGACGTCAAATCGGTTTTAAAAGAGCAGATGAATCATCCGGTGCGCTGGACCGACACCGTTTTGCATATGGCCGACAGCGGCATCGACACATTTATTGAATGCGGCGTGGGCAGCACGCTGCAAAAGCTGATCCAAAAAATCGCACCCGAAAAACAGGCGTTTGCGGTGGAAGATCCCGACAGCCTGCAAAAGGTAAAGGAGGCATTGTCATGCTAAAAGGGAAAACAGCGGTCGTGACCGGCGGTTCACAGGGAATCGGCCGCGCGGTCGCAATGAAACTGGCAAAAAACGGCGCGAATATCGCCATTCCATATATCGGCGACCCGGAGCGCGCGTCCCACACACTGTGTGAAATCAAGGCGCTGGGCGTTGACGCAGCGCTGTATGTCTGCGACGTGTCCAATTTTGAAGATGTAGCGCACACCTTCAAACAGATCGTCGCCGATTTCGGACAGATCGACATTTTAATCAACAACGCCGGGATCACCAAAGATAAACTGGTCATGGGCATGAAACCCGAAGATTTCGACAGCGTGATCAACGTCAATTTAAAAGGCGCGTTCAACACGATCAAACAGGTCTATCCGCTGTTTGCCCGCCAGAAATCCGGGAAAATCATCAATGTCAGCTCGGTTTCGGGTCTGATGGGCAACGCCGGTCAGGCGAACTATTCCGCGTCCAAAGCCGGCATCGTGGGACTGACCAAAACGGTCGCGAAGGAACTCGCGTCCAGAGGGATCTGCTGCAACGCCATCGCGCCCGGTTTTGTCAAAACCGATATGACCGAACGGTTCGTGGATAACAAGGAACTGATCGATTCCATCCCGCTCAAACGTATGGCGGATCCGGAAGAAATCGCGGAACTGGTGCTGTTTTTAGCTTCCGATAAATCCAATTATATCACCGGTGAGGTTATCCGTATCGACGGCGGCCTTGCCATGTAAGATTTGATCTTCCCGTTATGGAAAGAAAGGAAAAACATTTATGAAAAGAGTAGTTGTTACCGGAATGGGCGCGGTCACGCCGATCGGCAATACCGTCGCTGATTTTTGGGGAAATCTGATCGCCGGGAAAAACGGCATCGATAAAATCACCTATTTTGACACCTCCGATTTGAAATTCACCCTCGCGGGCGAAGTCAAGGACCTCGACGTCGCCGAACGTCTGGATAAGATCACGGCGCGCAAAACCGACCTGTTTGTGCAGTATGCGCTTTGCGCCGCCGACGAGGCGATCAAAGACAGCGGCCTTGAAGGCAAGGTCGACAGCGAACGGTTCGGCGTTTATTTCGGATCGGGCATCGGCGGCTTCAATACCCTTGCAAAGGAACATGAAGCGCTTTTGACCAGCGGTCCGCGCAAGGTCACGCCGCAGTTTATTTCCAAAATGATCTATAATATTGCGGCGGGCAACATCGCCATCCGCTATAAAGCGCACGGACCGAACATGGCGGTTTCCACCGCCTGCGCTACCGGCACCACCGCAATCGGCGAAGGCTATCAGGCGATCCAGCTGGGACTGGCTGACGCCATGCTCTGCGGCGGTTCGGAAGCGGCGATCACAAAGCTTGCGGTCGCAGGCTTTGGCAACTGCTTGGCGCTGACCGAATCGCAGGATAAAGACGCGGCCTCTCTTCCGTTTGATAAACGCCGCGGCGGTTTTGTCATCGGTGAAGGCGCAGGCGCGCTGATTTTAGAGGAATATGAACATGCCGTCAACCGCGGTGCGAATATCTATGCGGAAGTCTGCGGCTTTGGCGCGACCTGCGACGCTTACCACGTCACTGCGCCGGACCCGGAAGCCAAACAGACCGCCCGTGCTTTCACGCTGGCGATGGGATGCGAAAAGGTCGATCCGGCTAAAATTTATATCAATGCGCACGGCACCGGCACGCTGCTCAATGACAAAACCGAAACACTGGCGATTAAAAAAGCCTTTGGCGACGATGCTTATAAACTGCATGTCAGCTCGATCAAAGGCATGACTGGACATATGCTCGGCGCTGCGGGTGCGGCGGAAGCGATCGCGGCCGTTATGGCGCTGAAAACCGGCACCATCCCGCCGACGCTCAATCTCAATGAACCGGATCCGGAATGCGATCTGGACTATACCCCCAACAAAGCGGTGCAGTGCGATCTGGAACTGGCATTTTCGGATTCGCTCGGTTTTGGCGGACACAACGCCTGCGTTGCGTTTAAAAAGTGTAAATAAGCCTGCCTGGTCCCTGTAAGCCAAGGGAGACCGCTGGGGCGGTAGATGAGGTGGAACGGCACACGGCAAATGGATGGCAAACACCAACGTTTATTTTGAAAGAGAAAAAAGGAGCAGCGTTTTATGGATATTGAACAGATCAAAACCATCCTGCCCCACCGCGACAACATGCTGCTGATCGACGAGGCAGAGGTTGAAAACGGCGTTGCAAGGGGCAAAAAGACCATCACCGGAGAGGAATGGTTCTTAAAAGGGCATTTCCCGGGAAATCCGGTTGTGCCCGGTGTGATCCTCTGTGAAATTTTAGCGCAGTCCTGCTGCGTTTTGCTGGGCGAATCGATGCAAGAAAAGGTCACGCCGTATTTTACCGGCCTTGACAAGGTGAAATTCAAAAATCCGGTCAAACCCGGCGATACCTTTGAAACCGAATGTGAAATTTTAAAATCCAAAGGCGTTTTTTACTTTGCCAAAGGAAAAGGCTATGTGAACGGCAAACTTTGCGTCACCGCCGAATTTTCCTTTGCGCTGGTCAAATAAACGGGAACGGAGAGCGTTATGGACAATATTCTGCATAAAGTCAAAAAGAAAATCGACGATGTGACCGTTTCTCCCGAAGAAACGGTGGAATGCCCCGGCTGCAAAACCACGCAGCAGAAATTAAAGGTGCTGAAAAACAACATGGTCTGTCCCGACTGCGGACATCATTTTCGTATGAGCGCGCGGACAAGAATCGAGTTTATCACCGATAAAAACTCTTTTAAAGAACTGTTTGACAATCTTTCCAGCATTGATTTTCTGGAATTCCCGAAATACAAAGAGAAGCTGGAAACCGCACAGAAAAACACCGGCGAAAAAGAAGCGGTCGTTTGCGGCACCGCACGCATCGGCGGGATCAAATGCGCGCTGTTTGTGATGGATCCACGGTTTATCATGGCGAGCATGGGCTCGGTTGTGGGTGAAAAGATCACCAGAACCTTTGAATATGCCGAGAAAAAACGGCTGCCGGTCGTTGGGTTCACCGCCAGCGGGGGAGCTAGAATGCAAGAGGGCGTGACCTCTTTGATGCAGATGGCGAAAGTGAGCGCGGCAGTGAAAAAACACAGCAAGGACTGCAATTTATATATCACCGTTTTGACCGACCCGACCACCGGCGGCGTGACCGCCAGCTTTGCGATGCAGGGCGATATTATCCTTGCCGAACCCAAAGCGCTGGTCGGGTTCGCAGGACGCCGCGTGGTGGAACAGACCATTGGCAAAAAACTGCCGGATGATTTCCAAAGCGCTGAGTTTTTGTTAAAACACGGCTTTGTGGACGCGATCGTTCCCCGTTCGGAAATGGTCAAAACGTTATCCACCCTTCTTAAAATGCATGTGAAAGGATGACCGCGCATGAACGCTTATGAGAAATTAAAAACAGCCAGACAAAGCGGCCGTCCGACCTCCGCCGCTTATATCAAGCAAATCTTCACCGATGCGATCGAACTGCACGGCGACCGCCGCTACGGCGATGATCCGGCGATCCTGTCCGGCATCGCTTACCTTGGCGACACACCGGTCACCTATATCGGCATCGAAAAGGGCGTGGATCTACAAGACAGAATGAAACGGCATTTCGGCTGCCCGGAGCCGGAGGGTTACCGCAAAGCGCTGCGGCTGATGAAACAGGCGGAGAAATTCTCCCGTCCGGTGATCTGCTTTGTCGACACACTGGGCGCCTACTGCGGCGATGAAGCCGAAGAGCGCGGCCAGGGCCAGGCGATCGCGGAAAACATCATGGAAATGTCGGGGCTGCGCACCCCTGTTATTTCGGTCGTGATCGGCGAAGGCGGTTCCGGCGGCGCATTGGCGCTTGCGACTGCCGATCGGGTGTATATGCTGGAAAACGCCGTGTATTCCGTTATCAGCCCGGAGGGCTGCGCCAGCATCATCTGGAAAGATTCCGGCATGGTCGAACAGGCGGCGGAATGCCTGCACATCACCGCCCGTGACATGCAGCATTTCGGCGTTGCCGAAACGATTATCAAGGAAGACCCCAAACATTTTGATAAAATGTGCGCCGCGCTGAAAAAACAGCTGGAACGGGACGTGGATTACCTTTCTTCTCTGTCCCACGACATGCTGGTAGACGGCCGCTATAAACGGTTCCGCAAGTTCGGCATTTATAACGAAGAGGAAGTGTGAGATGAAACCGCTTTATCAACAATTTTGCAGGGAAACCTTTGATGCAAACGGCGTGCTGACCGATTTTGAAGTGAACTGTCCGGAAAATTTTAATTTTGCGTTCGATGTCGTCGATGCCATCGCAAAAGAAGAACCGGACAAAACCGCGCTGGTCTGGTGCGATGTGGAAGGCCGGGAAAAAATCATTTCTTTTAAAGAAATGAGCGAATCGTCCGGCAAGGCTGCCAATTTCTTAAAAAAACAGGGTATCGGCAAGGGCGACCGCGTCATGCTGATTTTAAAACGGCATTATGAATATTGGTATACCATTTTGGCGCTGCATAAAATCGGCGCAGTCGCGATTCCCGCGACCTATATGCTAAGGGCGGACGATATCGTCTACCGCATTGAAACCGCCAACATCAAAGCGATCGTCTGCGCGGAGGATGCGGAGATCTGCGACAATGTGCTGCAGGCCGTGCCGCGGGTGAAAACAAACGTGCTTTTGTTCAACGTCCGGCGGCAGCATGAAGGCTTTATCCGGCTGGACAGCGAAATGGAAAATGAATCGCCGGTGTGCGACCGGGTCGACAATCAGTATACCGATCCGTTCCTTTTGTATTTCACCTCCGGCACCACCGGGTATCCCAAAGCGGTCGTGCATGAATATTCCTATCCGCTCGCACATATCGTCACGGCAAAGCATTGGCAAAACGTCGAGGATAACGGGCTGCACCTGACGGTGGCGGACACCGGCTGGGGCAAAGCCTCCTGGGGCAAGATCTATGGCCAGTGGCTTTGCGGCACGGCTGTGATGGTCTATGACTTTGAACATTTTGTGCCGGAAGATTTGATGGCGGTCATTAAAAAGTATCACGTCACCTCCTTTTGCGCGCCGCCGACCATCTATCGGTTCCTGGTGAAGACAGGACTTACACAATACGACTTTTCCTCCATTCGCTATGCCGCAACAGCCGGCGAAGCGCTCAATGCCGAGATCATCAAGACCTTTAAAGACGTCACCGGCCTGGAGATCAAGGAGGGCTATGGGCAAACCGAAACCACATTGCTTGTCGGGCATTTGAAAAACGTTCCGATCAAACTCGGTTCCATGGGCAAGCCCTCGCCGCTTTATCATCTTGCGATCATCGATAAGGACGGCAAACCCGTTCCGGCAGGCGAAGTCGGCGAAATCGCCGTTTTGCCAAGCGGCCGGCACAATTTCGGGCTTTGCATCTGCTATGACAACAACGAGGAAGCGGATGCGCGCGCCTGGCGGCACGGCGTTTATCATACCGGCGACACCGCCTATTGCGACCAAGACGGCTATTACTGGTTTGTCGGCCGAACCGACGATATTATTAAATCCAGCGGCTACCGGATCGGACCGTTTGAGGTGGAAAGCGCGCTGATCAAGCATCCGGCGGTCATGGAATGCGCCATCACCGGCGTGCCGGATGAGGAACGCGGCTATCTGGTGAAAGCGACGGTCGTGCTGCAAAAGGGATTTGCAGGCACCCCGGAGCTTGTCAAGGAATTGCAGACGTTTGTCAAAAACAGCACCGCGCCGTATAAATACCCGCGGGTGATCGAATTTGTCGACAGTCTGCCCAAAACCATCAGCGGCAAAATCAAACGCGATACCATCCGCAAAAAAGATATGGAAAAATAAAAAGAAACCGGCAAAACTGAACTGCCGGTTTCTTTTTATGTTCGATTGTGAGGTGTGCCGTGCCCAAAGGTTAAACCTCAAACCTTTTTTCCGGTATCCCGATAGGTGAAAATGCCGTCATAGTCGCAGTTTAATGCATCGGCAATTTCGTGCAGATCTTTTTCTGAAAAATTATCACGGGTAAGTTTGTTACTTAAATTACCCGGACTTGTCCCAATTTTTGCAGCTAAATCCTTGATGGATATTTTCCGTTCCCAAAGGATAGTTCTGATTTTTAAGGCCATACCCATATTTTAATGTCTCCTTTTTTGATCCTATGTAAATTATACACAAAAAAGTGTGAATCATCAATTTAAAAAAATGTTTTACATTTTTAAGTTTAAAAATTGCACTTGACGATATAAACTTTAAAGTGTATAATAAAACCAAAAAGGAAATATATTTCCTTTTTGGTTTTCAAATAAGGAAATGTAAAATTTTTATGAATGACATAGACCCGCGCCCCTATAAAGAACGGCTGGAAACGGTGCATGATGCCATGGCTGACCGGTTGCATGGAAGGTATGCTTCCGAAGCAGAATTTGAAAACACAATCGGATTTGGCTATGATTACAGCTCCGAGTTGTAGGCTGTCTATCTGGAAATCGGTTTGCAGATCGGCATGTCGCTTGCCATCCAATTTTATCAGAACACAAAAGATTCAAAATGGGGAAACCGAATCGTTTAAAAAGCCGGGAAGTCCGCATGGACTTCCCGGTTGCAAATCCTTTATTGCAATTGGATATCAGACACAAACGCGTTTTTTTCGATCGAAACACAAACGGGCGCGCCGTTCACCGTGAGGCTTTCAATTTTCACACCCTGCACGCCGTGCTGCGCATCAAGACCCACCAGCCCGATTTTTGGCAGCGGCAATCCTTCGTCGATCTGCACGGCAATATCGCGCAGGGTAATATCGGTGATTTTGCCCCGGGATGTATCCTGCGACCAATAGCAGTGCATGACAATCGCATCAAACAAATCCGGCATGTGCGGTGTGGGACCGGGCGCGTATTGCATGGCGTCGTTTTGCTGATAAACAGGCTCGGTTTCATATTTTGAATATTCCACCCGGATGTTTTCATAAAGCACGTCGTACACATGGCCGCGGTCGCCGTTTTGAATATCCATGTGCGCATAGGTGCCGTGCAGAATATCCGTGTCCCGAAACACGATCCCGCAGATCTCGTCGCTGCAGGTTTCCGCACCGATTTCAAGACCGCGCCCCCAGTCGCACCAGATGACGTTTTTTTCAAACAACAGCGTTTTTGCGTCCATCCCGTCAAACGGCTTTAAACCTTTGACAACGATATTATCATCGAAGTTGCGCAGAAAACTGTTTTTGATCACGCCGTTACTGCTGTTGCAAAAATCAATGCCGTCGGCATTGTAGCGCCACATACCGATGGTTTTCACGTTATCAAACGTAACGTCGGTGCAGTTGCCGACTGTGGCTGTCCATTCGGCGGAATCGCGGAAAATGATCCCCTCGATCAGCACATCCTGCGACCGGATGATTTTCATGCAGCCGGTGGAAGAAACAGTCTTTGCCTCCGGATGCGCTTCGAGCGCCTGCAAGCTGTCCGGCAGCATTTGTTCTTTTCGGTCTAGAAAACTAGAGGGAAAACAAAGCCCTGTTCGGGTCTGCGCAGCGTTGCACAAAATGCCGTGTCCGCACACCCGCACATGCTTTGCGTCCTGAATGAGAACCGACCCGTAAACCACCGCGCCGCTGTCGATCACCAGCGTCTGGCGGTCGTGCAGCACGATTTGTCCGGCGTCGTGGGTGCCGGGTCCGAAATAAAGCACGTCCGGCTTTCGCTGTTTTGGATGGCATAGCGGTAAATTTGCAAAAATATGCAGGTTTTGATGGTGGCCGTCCAGTTCGAGCGACAACATGTCGCCGGGCGACACCCGGAATGTTAACGTGTTGCCGGATCGGCGTGGTGTGATCTTTTTGGAAAGCGGGCGGATCACCGCGTTTGAAAAGCTGCGCTGCGGCGTGACGGAAAGTTCGACGGTTTCATCGGTGTCAAAACTGATAAACGCGGCAAGCTCTGTGTGTTCCGGCGGCCGCTGATGACCCGGCCAGACCTGGTTGAACGGGATGCGGGACACCCGCGCCTGATAAGCTAGCGCAGCGAAGCCGTTGATTTGCACCGCAAATAAGTCGGATGGACATTCCGGTTCTGGAATCGGATCGATTTTGAACATCTGCCATCACCTCATTTTCAAAATAGAGAGCACGAGCATTTTTTAACATCATAAACGATGCGGCGCTTTTTGTCCAGCACAAATTGTAATCATAACGTGTTTTAAATTTTGACAATGTGCTTTGTGGGAATTTTGCTTGACAAGTGAAAGAATGCAGATTATAATAGTAATGCTGTCATAAAGCATGCAGATGTATCGAAGTGGTACCGAGCGCGACCGCTGCCGGGGGCAGATAAAGGGAGCGCACAGGAGGGCTTGCAACACGCTGCGTTTGCGCGAAAGCGAAAAACAAAGCGAATGTTGCAAACGGACATAACGGGCCTGACTCGGAATCACCTTTTCGATGCATCTTGGCATTAACATTGAATAGGGAGACGTATCGAAGTGGTCATAACGAGAACGACTCGAAATCATGTTTCCACTTT
>CAMMAZ010000024.1 GCA_946493765.1 uncultured Clostridia bacterium
AAATACCTGCGGTATTTTCTGCTTTAAGAGAGTTTATTCTCTTTTAGCGTGTGATGTTTGGAATTTGTTAAAAGAATAAATAAAAAAATAATCAGACGGAATGATGTTTCTGTCTGATTTTTTGTTTTCATATTTGATTTGATGGATTGACAAATCTTGAAAATCGTTTTATAGTATTTTACAGTAAAGCAGAAAGAGAGACGGTCTTTTCATGAAAAAAAGAAAAAGTTTGGTAACCATCATTTTGATTTTTACACTTTTATGCAATCTGGTTCCGGCGGGTGCTTTGGCAGAAACGAAAATCAATCTGAACGCAACGGACGTAACGTTGTATGTCCTGTCGGACAGTTATGAGAATTTAACGATTCCAGCGGGCTTTCCGCAAACCTTTCAAATCAAGGGCAGTGGAAGTGCTTCCAAGGCTGAATATGCTGTGATCAAGGGAGATTCCGTGACGGTATCGGACACAGGCCTTGTCGAACCTGCCACCACCACTTGGTATTGGAACGGGAATATCGGTTCTACTGGCAGTTCCGGACTTCCGGGAGAAAGAGTTGAAGTCGAATATAATCTGGGAGAATCTATTATCAGAGTAACGGTTGGCAATCAGACATGCGATTTGTTCGTTACTGTTAAGAATTATGCAAGTTACTATGCAAACCAGGTCGTCGATCAATATATTGCGGCAAATATCACTTCCAATATGAGCGACTATGAAAAACTGGACAAGATCTGTGCTTTTGTCGCAAGCTATGACTACAGCCCTTATTCCTCCAGCATGACGGGTATGATCGCTGGTGGCGGCGGTGACTGCTGGGCGAGCACATCCACCATTTTGACGATGTGTGAAAAAGTCGGTCTGCGTGCCAAACAGCGTACGGCGAACCGGGATCCCGGGGCGGGATCGGGACATATGAATTGTATTGTTTTAGCTGATGGAAAGCTCTATATCGCCGATGCGGGCTACAGTGAAGAAGCACCCCGTTATTATTCAATTGAGGAAGTGGATCCCAGCGGATGCGAATTTTCACGGAATGCGGATGGAAGCTATTCGGTTTTCCATTATAACGGATTTGAGACAAACTATACCGTTCCAACGGAATATCGCGGGCAGCCGGTTACCTCGATTGACACAATGGCGTTTTTGGATGCCGATGAATTGGTCAGCGTAACAATTCCGGATGGAATCAAATCGATCGGCGCCAGCGCATTTTGGGGCTGCGAAAACTTAACCTATATCACCATGTCTGATACTGTGGAAACTTTGGGTTACTCCTGCTTTAGTTATACGCCATGGGCTGAAAATCAACCGGATGAGGTGCTGCATATCGGCAGATTCGCTTGTGGATATAAGGACGGTATGACCAGTGCAGTTATCGATCAACAGGGTGTGACCACTATCAATATCGGCGCCTTTTCCAATAACTACAGCTTATCCAGCGTGACAATCGGAAATGGGGTCACTTATATCCAAGAAGGTGCGTTTTACAACTGTCCATCCTTAAAACATGTTATCATTCCCGCAACAGTGCAAAAGATCGACAACTATGCGTTCGGTTATTATTATGCGAATGGCGAGAATTATGTGTTGGATCCCGATTATGTTATCTACGGCTATTCTGGAACGGCGGCTGAGAGCTATGCAAAAGAAAACAACATCAAGTTTATTGATTTTAACGACCCGTCGCAGTGGGTGATGGGCGATGCGTCTATGGATGGCAAGGTAACAGTAACGGACGTGATGTTTATCCGTCGGTATGTTGCGGAACTCATTGACGAAGGCGCGTTTAATTTTATGGCATCGGATCTCAACAAGGACGGCAAGGTAACGGTGTCGGACGTGATGCTGATTCGTTTATATGTTGCGGAATTAATAGATAATTTTGACTAAAATCAAGCGAATAAGTTATAAAAACGGGTGGTTTTAAAAATGAATGATGCATTTATTTTACTGGATATTGAAAAATTGCAGTCTTTGAAAAAATCATATCAGCAAAAAGCGCCGTCGGCTGTTCAAGCCGTGCAGGCGCTGGTACAGCAAGCGGACGCTGCGCTTTCGCATCCGTTTTATACCGTGACGGCAAAACAAAAAACAGCGCCCGGCGGCGATCCACACGATTACAGCAGTCTTGCGACCTATTGGTGGCCGAATCCGGAAACCAAAGATGGATTGCCCTATATCCGGAAAGATGGTTATGTAAACCCACAAGGGCGTGATGACACACTGTTCGACCGCAATAAGCTGGACTGCTTTGCAAAAGATCTTTCCTTATTTTCTACTGCGTATTTTTACACGGATGACCAACGGTATTTTGACCGTGCCAGCGCGCTAATGGACACATGGTTTTTCAATCCCGATACCTATATGCGCCCGCATCTGCAATATGCCCAGTGCATTCCGGGCGTGTGCGATGGGCGGGATATCGGCATTATCGACACGTATTATTTTACGGAGTTGATCGACAGCGCCATTTTGTTGGGATATGAAAAGTTGGACGATTTAAGGCAGTGGATGGAAACATATCTTAATTGGCTGTTGACCAGTGAAAATGGCAAAGGAGAAGAAAGGCAGAAAAACAATCACGGTTTGTGGTATGACGCGCAGGTTATCTCTCTTGCCTCGTTTTGCGGGAAAACAGAGATTATCCGGCAGCGATTTGAACGGACCTGCCAGCGGCTGGATAAACAAATTGAAAAGGATGGCAGCCTACCGGAAGAATTGGCGCGGACACGCTCGCTTTCCTACACCTTTTTCGCGTTGTTTGCCATGGTGGCCTGCGCGCAGGTCTATGACAAATATGGATTGGATTTGTGGAATTATACAAATGAAAAAGGCACGGGAATCAAAACCTGTTTTGATTTTTTGATGCCCTATATGACAAAGCAACGGCAATGGCAGTGGCAGCAGATTGATCCGCTGGATAAGAAAGCGCCGTGTATTTGTTTTGCCTGTTTTAGCCGGCAGCACCCTGATCGGTCTTACGATCAGTGCGCAGCAGCATTTGCTGCGCAGGATGAATTATGTAAACTTCGGTATCCGATCGGCAGTTAGAATTTATAAAGTTGACAAATGCATGAAAACATGCTATGATAAAACAAATTGAAGAAATGAGGCGCATGCATGATCAGATAAGCAATTCGAAAAAAAGATAAAATACCGCACAGTCTGTTTAGAGCAGGCTTTGGTTTGTTATCGAATTTCGGTTTGCTTATTGTTCGCTGATCTAAAGGCGCCTTTTTGTTTTGCCTTCCGGGTAAAAAGCACTCTGATTTCGGTAACAGGTAGATTTCTGCGCAAATCAGGGTGCTTTTGTTTGGAGGGATTTTTATGTCGCAAATTAAAATTCAAAACCTGACTTTTTGTTATGAAGGCAGTTTTGATAATATTTTTGAAAATGTTTCTTTTGTGATCGACACGGATTGGAAGCTGGGATTCACCGGTCGGAACGGCCGCGGAAAAACGACGTTTTTAAACCTGCTGATGGGAAAATACAGCTATTCCGGCAGCATTGTTGCAGACTGTTCTTTTGACTACTTTCCATATGTCATACCGGATAAAACCAAAATGACGATCGAAATCGTCGAGGAGATCCATCCGGATTATCTTTATTGGGAACTAAGCCGCGAGCTGCATTTATTGGATGTGGACGAGGAGCTGCTTTATCGCCCATTTCACACTTTATCCGGCGGCGAGCAGATCAAAGTGCTTTTGGCGGTGCTGTTTTTAAAGGAAAATGCGTTTTTGCTGATCGACGAGCCGACTAATCATTTGGATACCGAGGGACGCAAAAAGGTTGCAGCCTATTTGAACAGAAAAAAAGGCTTTATTCTGGTTTCGCATGACCGGCATTTTCTGGACGCCTGTGTGGATCATGTTTTATCTATCAACAAAGCAAATATCGAAATACAAAAAGGCAATTTTACCTCTTGGTATCAGAATAAACAACTGCAGGACAGATATGAAATAGAGAAAAACGAGAAATTGAAAAAGGAAATCAAACGGCTCACGCAAACGGCGAGAGAAAAGTCTAATTGGTCGGATAGGGTAGAAGCAACGAAGATTGGCACACATCAGGGCGATCGTGGCAGGATCGGGCACTTGGCAGCTAAAATGATGAAACGATCCAAAGCAATCGAGGTCCGTAAGGAACGGCAAATCGATGAAAAAACAAAGCTGCTCAAGAACATCGAAACAACGGAAAATTTAAAAATTCACGGCCTTTCCTATCATGCGGACCGGCTTGCAGAACTCAAAGACGTTTGCTGTTTTTATGGTCAAAAGCAGGTTTGTTCGCATGTTTCCCTGCTTGTGCGGCAGGGGGAACGCATCAATATCAGCGGGAAAAACGGTTGCGGGAAAAGCACGGTTTTGAAGCTGATCTGCGGAGAAGACATCGGATACATCGGCGAGTTTTACAAAGCGCCAAATTTGAAAATTTCCTATGTTTCGCAGGATACCTCGGATTTAAAGGGAAGTCTGGATGATTATGCGCGTTGCTGCAATATCGACGGCACGCTGTTCCGGTCGATTTTGCGAAAATTAGATTTTGCACGGGTGCAGTTTGAAAAAGATTTATTAAGTCTTAGCGAAGGGCAAAAAAAGAAAATTTTGATCGCGCGGTCTCTTAGCTCACAGGCGCATCTTTATGTTTGGGATGAACCGCTGAATTTCATCGATGTTTTTTCCAGAATGCAGATCGAAGAATTGATTTTAGCCTATCGGCCAACGCTTCTGTTTGTTGAGCACGACGAGGCGTTTTGCGAAAATATTGCAACCGGGAAAATAAATTTATAATTTTTTGAGTGAAACATGGGGAAATGTGCGAATAGATAGATGAAAGCGCTTTACGATATAAGAAGAATCGGGGGAATGAAAGTTGAAACCCATGACAGATGAGCAGCTCGTGTCATTGATCAAGAAAAACCCGGATAAAGGCATTGCCGCCGCACTCGAACTGTATGCCGGTCAGGTCAAAACTATTTGCATGGCCTATCTTTCGGGATGCAGTCCGGAGGATATCGAAGAAACAATTGCGGATTGTTTTGTGATGCTGTGGAAATCCATTGGTCGTTTTGATCCGCAAAAAGGCTATTCATTGAAAAGTTATCTATACGGTATTGCAAGAAAAACAGCGATCAGCTGGTTCCGCAAGCACCGACCGGGAGAAACGCTGCTGCTGGATGAGGAAATTTTGAAAGCGAATATCGATATTGAAAATGAAACGGAAACCAGAGAGGCACAGCAGATATTGCATGCTGTTGTCGACGCAATGGATGAACCGGATCGTTCTGTCTTTATTTTGCGGTTCTTTTATAACCAACGGGTAGCGGAAATTGCAAGAAGGTTGCAGATTTCGCAAAAACGTGTGGAAAACGGATTGTATCGCGGCAAAGAAAAATTAAGAATCATGCTGCTCAAAAGGGGGATCGAATCATGAAATCTTATTTGGATGAAATGTTGATTCAAAAAGAAGAACTATTTGGCGTGGATAACATGGAGTTGATTGAGAAAACGAAGCTATCGCACAGAGAAAAGAACAGAATATTGGATCGCATTCAAAATCAAATCGGCGAGCAGACACCGCGCGTGAAAAGCAAAAAACACGTGATGACGAAAATCATAGCGGTTGCCGCATCTGTTGCGATCGTTGCAACGGCAGGAATCGGCGTTTACCGGTACTTTGGCGCAGACGAGATTTTCACCCCGCAATGGGCAGAAGCCGCAGGCGAAGGCGGCGGTGGCTACGGCGGACTCGGCGGATCGGACGGGAAATATGAAGTCCAAAACTTTGTGTTGGCTGAAAATTTTGAGATGCCAGACGTCGAAGCTGTGAATGTTTATCAGATGCTGGACGGCGATCAGGAAACCAGAAAAGACAGTATGATTGCGTTGATCGAGGATTATTTTGACGCGAAATACAATGAACAGGAAGATACCTTTACAACGGCAGACGGCTCAATGACCGACATGTTGGTTTGGGCAAACGGCGTTTACATTTATTATGAAAAATCCAGCGAGCAGACAAAACAGTTTCGGCAGGACTATCAAAGCTATTCTTTGCGCAAAACCGAAAAACAGGGATTGAAGGTTGCAAAAGAATTCAGCGAAAAGTTGTCGGCGGCGCTTGGCCAGCCGCTTTCCTATGTTGAAAGCTATGAAAAAACAGTTTATCTTTCCTACTTTTCTGAGACAGACGGCGAGGAAGCAGGGCAAGGCGCTGAATTCAAAACCTACACTTACCGGTTTACCAACGGAGAAAAGGAAAAGTATCTGGAGGTTGCCGACGGTGTCAATGCGTATCTGCTTCCGGAATTTCTGGCAGAAGAAGTCAAAACAGTAGACGATGTCAAAAACAGTTATCTGGATATCACCGTGCTGCCTGATGGAACGATCAACAGAGTGGATGGCAATATCATTGATGCAGATTTTAAAGTTTCCGGCAGCCGGCAGATGTTTACCAAAGAACAGCTCAAAAACTATGACTTTTTCAATGAATCGGATATTTATTTTGGTTCAAATGTGCAAAATGACACGGTCGTTTTTGAAAGAATCAGCGGTTTTTATTATCATGCGCCTGACTTTTCAGCTTCGGAAGACGCGACTGCCTGCGCATATGCGTTATTGGAATATCATCTGGAAAGTGATCCGGATACCGTTTACCAGGCGGGCGTCTATGTGGATGCCGTGCGTGAGAACATTTCAACCTATGATTCTTTATACAGCAGCGTTATCAAAGTAGAACCGGCGGATCCGGATCCCGAACCGGAGGAACCCGCAGAAACGGTCGATATGTATCCGGTCGCCGGCGTCCAATTTGACAACAACTATGACGCAAACGGTTTAACGCAGATCAAACGCTATTCCATTCAGCCCAACGCCAATGCTGATCTGCTGGAAGAACTGATCACAGACATCCGCGGCGAAAAAATGGAGTTTCAGTCTGCATTCGGGGCGGCGAAGGGCGCTTATGATGAGAAGGCTTCCTTTGAATACAACACCGAAAATGCAATTTTCGAGTATTATTATACGAAAGACGACCAGGAAACAAAGGAATATATTCAAGCCTATGACGGGGCGACATTGGATGTCACAAAAATGCGGGAGACGGCTAATGCGGTTGCAAAGACATTTGAACCGGTGTTGGGAGAATTGGAATATGACGGCTGTGAACTGACGGATTTTTCGCTCTACACCGACGCGGACGAATATTTCGTTTCGGCCTATCGGTTCCATTTCAAAAACGCACACACCGACGACGTTTTGCTGCAATATGGGGAAGAGACCGTAACACCGACGATTTGCGGAACGCAACCGGATTTCAGTGTGGTCGTTTTAGCGGATCTGACGGTGCCGGAAGTGCTCAACCACACAACGCAGGGCTTTATTGAAGGAGAGGAAAGTTATTCGATCCAAAGTCTGATCGAAGAGGTTGCACAAAACACGATCGAATCTTCCGTGCCAGACGACACGGCGACGGTGCTCGGCTCCTGGGGGTATCTGCTCAAAATGCCATCGGTCGACGACACTTCCTTTTATCTTGAATGTGTCGCGGATGTGCGGCTGGCTCAAAAAGATTCCGAGTATTTCATGTTGGATATCTTTTATTAAAGGAAAACAGCAAATCAAAAAGCGGACGGGAACACCCGTCCGCTTTTTCGTGCGGGGCGCGACGTCGTAACATGGCATCAAGATGTTTTTGAAATGCTATTTCAATCCACGCGCCCCATGTGGGGCACGACGTTCCACAGCGGACGGTTTTACAACGATATAGGTATTTCAATCCACGCGCCCCGCGTGGGGCGCGACTACGATCACAAAAACAATAAATGGTTGCGTACAGTATTTCAATCCACGCGCCCCGTGTGGGGCGCGACGCAGCAGTTTTACTCGATATTTAAAGCGATAGCGATTTCAATCCACGCGCCCCGCGTGGGGCGCGACCAAAGGCAGGCATATAAAGCGGTATATAAGAGCGCATTTCAATCCACGCGCCCCGTGTGGGGCGCGACGCCGGAGACTATGATTTCACCGTAACAGCATTTATTTCAATCCACGCGCCCCGTGTGGGGCGCGACTGCAAAATTACACATGATTGCATGTCACCACGCAGGGGTTGCGCCATTACCGTTTGCAGAACATGAAATGCTGAATGCCGGATAACAACAGATATTCGTTTTGTGTCTCACTCATAGCATTTGCGTGACGCTGACGCCGTTTGGAATTTCGGATTGTGCGATGTGAATATCGTAATCCGAAAAACACCTTGGTGCGCTGTTTGTTACTTTTTTGACCTTGACAGCCTCAAAAAGCCGGTATGCCGGACAACAACCCAGTTGCGAATCGTGCTTAAACACGAATAATTTGCGCACAGACATTTTTCCTCTTGCTGCGGAATGGTCTGTTTCAAACATGTTTATCAGCGCATCCCAAAGCAGCGCCAGATCATCCTCGGAAAAACCGGTTGTTTTTTGGGCAAGATTAGCGGAAACATAGCCGTCCGCCCTGTAAACGGCATAGGGGACGATATATTTTCGCCCCATTTCTGTTTCTTTGTTTTTGGCGTCTTCCTCCGTTGTAATGGCGATGCGGGTAATGGAAAGCTCCTGCGGAATGATCGGATCCAGGCTTTTGGCAAACCCAATCTGCACAGGTCCTCTGACCTGTCCGCAATTGAGTTTAGCAGCCATAAAAGTGGTCATGACCGCGCCGAATGTGCGGATATCATAGAAATTCTCACACATAAAATCGCGAATTTTCACATCGATCTCGCCCTTTTGCTTATTGGCTTCCTTTTCATCCACACCCAGATAGGCATAGGCTTCCCGATCACTTCGATTGAGTGGCACATTGTCTTTGATATAGATGCGGTAGCCGGGGCATCCCTCTTTGACAACTTCGACATAATTGCGAATTTTTCTTTTCAGACAGACATCTGTCACAATGCCGTATCCTGTTTCCGCATCGGTACGCGGCATATTGCCTGCGTCCGGATCCCCGTTTGGATTTCCGTTTTCCACTTCAAAAAAGACGGAAAACTCATATCTGTTTTCAATGACCTTGTTCATTTTATTGTTCCTCCTTTTTTCTGTATAACGCGTTTCTTTGATGATAATATCCAAGAATAAAAAGACCTTGCTCTTCAATATTCAACTGTTTCGGGAATGGGGGATCATTCACATTCAGTTTCTCTAAAACGCCGGCGATTTTCTTTTCAATCACATAACCATAATCGCTTTTGGACGTGTGATAGGTGGACAAGCGCAATAATGTCGGAAAAACATTGCCGGGTGTCGCCGCTGCAGCCGAAAAATATCTGTCGCGAATGGTTGTGGATGCGGATGTGGCATCCACCTGCGCTTTTTCAAGCAGTGCGAACAGGCGGCCGAGCGTGTAAGGGACATTGTTGCTATCTTCATTTAAAGACACAGTTAAAACCTCCTTGTATTGCCCGGCATGCGGGCAGCGAATCAGATAAGCTTTGATAATGGCACATTTTCGATGATTGACACGATGTTCCGCGCGAATCCGAATCAAAATAGATTGCAGCAGCTGAACAGGATAAGGACTTCCTTCCAAAATTGCGCGCATGACAGCGCCGGACAATAAGGGGGAAGGCGTTTTGTTTTTGGCTTTGGATGAAACGGTTTCTCTAAGAAGCGTGTAAACCGAAAAGTTTTGGCGGTCGTTTTCAAACTGCGGTTCCAGCAGCAAATCCTGATGATGCTTCGCTGTTTTTTGCACAAATCCGCCCAGACTGTTTTGTTCAAACAAGCGGACAGACAACCGCGCGGCGTTGGGGGAGAGACCCAGAACATAAACCGAAATATCCGGGGAGATCCTTTCAAATCCCATCGCCGGATTTTTACCGGCGGCAATTGCACTGAAAATCCCTTTTACCAGATGGACTGCCGTTTCATCCCGCAAACGGTCGGTTTTTATTTGATCGGTTGGGATCGTGTCGGGATCGATCAGCATGGCCAGCAGATCCTGGCAGACAACAGCCGTTTGATAATTTTCCGCAATTGCCCAGAAAACCATGGTCATATCGCCCAGAAAAAAGCGGTGTGCCGAATCGGCAAGCAGCGCGTTTAATGCCGTGCCGTAAGCAAATGCTGCCTGTTCGCTGACCGGCGCATTGCGTCCCTGGTCATCTTCGTGTCCGTAGGATTCATAGGCTTTTGCGTTGAAAGAGATCATTTGGCATCCCATGGATTGCCCGCCTTTGACACCCTTGATAGCGGGATGCAGCCTTACCGGAACACAGGCGTGGCCGGTAACAAGGCAGGGAAGGGAAGGTTCGTTTTGCGATTGTGCCGGCAAAGGCCACTTTTTGGCGAGAACCGGATATTCATGCAGATAGGTTTGCTGTCCGTCGATCCGGAAAACGAGATTGGCGCCTTTGCGCAGATCGGTCATACAAGGTTCAAGCAGCGGATGCGTCGCTGCCAAAGCGACATCCCAATGATCCAGAAAAGCCAGCAACGCCTTTGCTTCCGGCAGCGCACAGCCGTCCAGAAGTTTATGATGCAGTTGCTTGAATGCGATGAAACTTTTAACGCTTTGTTCCGGTTTACCTTTGCAGTCGAGTCCAAACACATAAGTTGCATTGTCAAATAAGTAATTAGGGTTGATGCCGCTGGAACGTTTAACAGGCTCCGGAACTTCCATTGATTGTGTCACTTCTCTTTCACCGGTTTTGTATTTTAGACAAACAAGATCTAAAAACACACCGGTGCCGGACAGCACGACCGCATAAGAAATTTTAGCCTGTCCGCGACCGCGTTTTGGAATGTTGCTTGTTTGATCTGCCGCGCAAATTTCATAATAGTCTGCAAGCGCTTGTAAAAGCATGTGATCACCTCACTTTTTCTATTGCATGTAGATCGATGATGCCATTGGTCATTTTGGCACGAAAGAAAATTGGGGAAATGTTGTTCGGATCGGAAAAGTCCATATCATATAACATGAATCCGAGATCTTTTTCCCCCACAAGCTGGCTTTGCGGCACAGGCTCGTCTTCCTCCAGCAGCCGGAATTTTGCGGGAAATTCACGACAGCCGAAATAAGGCTGATGATAACACTGCCCGTTTCGCAGCCTGCGCAGCAAAATGTTATAATGCTTTTTGGGGTTGTCTGCTTGGCCTGCGGCGGCTGTCATTTCAAAGTGTGCTTCGATGACATAACAAACGTCCCGTAGCAGCAGGGAAGCACGCTGCTGAATGTGTTGACTGGTATAAAGGCACTCTTTTGCATTTTTTTGACCTTCCATCAACGCCTTGCAGTTCTTTTTCCCCAGTTTTTCACTGACCTCGTTGCGCCGGACATTCATAAAACGCGGCGGATGCAGCACATGGATTTTGTCGATTATGTAGCATATGGCCGGTTTCCAGAAAATCGCCTCCAAAAGACCTCTGGCAGCGCTGGGGGTCATCACATCGTAAGACACACGTTCCACCTTGAATTCGGGGCGCGAGAACAAAGCGTAATCGCCCCAGAACATCACTTTAACACCGTAACCCATTTTTTCACCTCCTGTCAGCAAAAAATTGCCATTCCCGACGCGGACTGAACAGTCAGACCGGTATCGGGACTGTAATCGGTAAGAGAACGCAGCAGATAAATATCCTGTAATCCGACAACTGGATCAATTTGACCGGCACACAGCAGCCTGTTTTTCTCCTGTTCATAAACCTGAACGGAAAAAACCTGCAGCCTGCGCAGGTAGCCGGTTTTATATTCGGCGTGTTTCAAGTTGTCCAGCAGTGTTATCGCGTCTGCATCATAGGGAATGATAACGGTAAATTGCGATTGATCGATCAAACGAAAATCATCTGCAATATCGGCAAAATCAAAGTTGAACAGCGTGTCAAACGCGGTGTGGGGATCAAACGACGCGGGAAACCCTTTGTCTAATCTTGAAACGATGTTTTTTCGGTCCAGACCGTTTGTGCCTTCACCATGATATAAGATTTCAAAATAGCTTTGTATTGCTTCCTTGCCGGTGATATCTGTATGTTGCCTGCACACTTCGTCAAGTGCCGCCACGCGTCGGCGGTGATCCGGGTCGCGCAGCATATATTCTGCATCCGGTTCAAAAACATGAACCTTTCCCGGAACTTTCATTTTTCCTTCGCGATTGCACCGGCCGGCAGACTGGAGAATACTGTCCAGTCCGGTTTTTGCGCGATAAACAATCGGAAAATCCACATCCACACCGGCTTCGATCAGCTGTGTTGCGATGACTTTGCAGGATTGCTGCTCTTTTAAGCATTTTTTGATTTTTGCAATGATCAATTTTCTATGCTTTGGACACATGGAAGTTGTTAAATGAAACACATTTTTACCGTGCAATGTTTCAAAAAGCGTTTTGGCATGTTTTTTGGTGTTGACGATCACAAGGCACTGTTCATGTCCGCGAACTTCATTGAGCAGTTGGATGTTGTTTAACGGACCACGTCGTATGATTTGAACACGCTTAAAAATATGCGATTCTTTTGCAGATAGACTGCAGATTTCATGAATCGGGGTTTGAAATCTTTTGCAGAGATTTGAAACGGCAGGCTGCGTTGCGCTGCAAAGCACGGCGGAACAGTTATAATTTTGGATCAGTTCGCTCACGGCGCGCAAACAGGGTTTGAGATATTCCACCGGGATCATTTGTACCTCGTCGAACACAATGACACTGCCTGCAATATTATGCAGCTTTCTGCAGCGAGAAGGTTTATTAGAAAACAAAGACTCAAAAAACTGCACATTAGTCGTGACAACAACCGGCATGTCCCAGTTTTCACAGGCCAACTTTTTCATGTTGGCAAGGTAGTCGCTGTTAGCGTCAAAATCATAATTGGAATGGTGCTCGAGCACAGCATCTTCCCCTAAAACCTCCATGAAAACGGCTGCATTTTGTTCGATAATCGAGGTGTATGGGATCACATAAACGATGCGTCGCAGATGATGCCGCTGCAGGTGGTGCAGTGCAAAAGACAGAGAGGAAAGTGTTTTGCCCGCCCCGGTCGGAACAGTCAATGAAAATAACCCTCTGTCCAGCTGCGCCGCTTTTTCACAAGCAGATCTGATCGCGTTGCGGGCGTGAAAAAGTTCGGGATTTTCACGGGACGGCTTGAATATTTTAAACCGCTGGTGCAGTCGTTCGAGCAGAATTTGAAAGTCAACATGCATGCCGGCGCGGACGGGAGCGTTTTGCATAAAGCTTTCTGTGTCTAAAAAATCCGCGTCTGTCAAACAGGAAAACAGCATGCGAATGAAAAAGGCAAAAACAAAGCCGTTATCCTTGCCCGCATCTATTTTCAGATTCGGCGGCTGTGTTGGGAGAGGATAGGTCTTGCAAGTATCCCCAAAACCGGTGTAGTCGGGAACCGTTCTGGAATTGAGCCGGCCATATAGTGTGCCGTCGTTTTCCGAAGCGGGACTGCCTGCATTCATCAGCCCTGCATGATGTCCCGCAATGCAATAGGCCAGCATTTTCGCAAACGGTAATTTTGTTTGACATAAGATTTGTGCACCGGCGGTCGTGTGATCGCAGGCAGGACCGCCAAGTAATCGTTGCTGAAAAGCGTCAGAACACTTTCCGGCGTCGTGATTGCCGGCGATACACATGGCGTATTCCGCAGCATGAAAATTTTCCGCAAAGGATGCTGCTAAAGCGGCTGTGCCGTTGTGATGTGCTGCAACCGGCTGCTTTCGACCGTCTTCTGCAATATGTGCTAAACACGTGGAATTTTCCAAATTTTTCACCTCCTTTTTATATAAATTACCATATTATAAAATAGAAGTCAAAGTATTTTAAAAAAACAAGATAAAAATAGGCGAAGTGCATAATTTTCTACGTTCGAAATTGTGTAATAAGTGAATAAAATTCACATTATTACATGAAAAAAGAGGACGGAAACGTCCGTCCTCTCATGTGTTTCCCCTGCGTTGTGCATGCCAATGTTGTCTGCACATGCGCGATGGGGGCGACAGGTTGTGCAAAACCTGCCAAACGCCTTGGATACTTGATTTCAATCCACGCTTCCTGTGTGGGAAGCGACGCAAAACTGATGACAATGCCACCCGCCAATGTCAGATTTTAATCCACATCCAGTGCGGGAACACACTGCGGTGTTCAGAACCTCGAAAATGCACTCGAGACGTGATTTCAATCCACACTTCCCTGGGTGGGAAGCGACAATTCTGTATAGCCATAATGAAAAATCCGACCGATATTGCAATTCACACCCGCATATGCGAGCGACATCTCATAGAGGGCTACGGCAACGACAATCCAGGCGCATTTCAATCCACGCTTTCACACAGAAAGCGACGGCGTGACAACAGCCTTTGCCAGAGCGAAGCGAATGTTTCAACCCACGCATTCCCGTATGGGGCGCGACGCTTCGGGAACTGGAAGCGGCAAAGACTGAATAGATTTCAATCCCCGCGTCCGCGTGGGGCGCGACTGCCTGCCAACAACGACCCGGTTTCTGCATTCCTATTTCAATCCACGCGACCTGTGTGGGTTGCGACCAACATGGCAAAAGCAAAATCGCGCGGCAACGGGATTTCAATCCACGCAAGCGGCAACGGCGAATTGCCTGCAGTGGGCGGTCATCCCTCTGCCAGACCTTCTGCAACGCCCATTAAAACGATGCCGCAAACGATCACTGCGATCGCAATATATTTCGGGATGCTGAGCTTTTCCTTGAGCAATATTCTGGACAGCAGCAGCGAAACGACGCAGTAGGAAGAAACGATCGGCGCTGTGATCACGCCGTTGCCTCCGATGATAAAGACATAGAAAAACTGACCGGCCGTTTCGGAAATCGCGGCTGCGTATCTTGTTTTTTCCCGTTTGATGAAAAACTGTTCGTGCTTGACAAATACCATATAGACAAAACAGACGATCGCCACGATCAGAAAGGTGAATTCATAGGCAAGCAGACCCTGGTCTTCTGTTAAGAATCCGTTGGCTTCATCCAGGAAAATATCGTCCAAGAAGGTCCCCATGGCGTCCAGCACACAGTAGATCAACGGAAAGATGATCGCGATAAAGCCAAATTGATATTTTTTATCGACTGTTTGCCCTGCAAGCTTGCGCGCTTTGGTTTCATCCCGCTTTTCCAAAACAGACAGTGCAAAAACGCCGACGCACAAGATAACGATGGAGATCGCAGACAGAACACCCGGCCGATCACCCAAAAACAAAATGCACATGATGGCCACGGCAGCCCCCGAGGAATTTTGAATCGGGGAAGAGATGGACAGTTCCAGATACCGCAGACCGAAATAACCGGCGATCATGCTGACGATATAGAAAAAGGAAACCGGCAGGTAGGTGAAGATATGTAACGGCGTGAAGCCGATATCCGGATTGAGCGCCCAATAGATAAAACCATGGATGCCCATCACAAAACCGACGGCAATGGCAATGCGCAGATGCGTGTTGGTGTCCTTAGCGTCGGAACCTTTTTTGTAAAACAGATCGGCAAGACCCCAGAAAAACGTACATAATAATGCGAAAACAAACCACATATTCTTTTTTCAAATCCTTTTCTTTTACATTATTTTTTATTAACTCAAAAATCCGGCGGTTCTTGGAAACGGCAGTACGTCGCGAATATTGGAAATGCCGGTCAAATATAAGATCAGCCGTTCAAAGCCGAGACCGAATCCGGCGTGCGGCACCGTGCCAAAGCGCCGAAGATCAAGATACCATTGATAAGCCTTTTTGTCAAGATGAAATTTGTCCATTGCCGCCAGCAGATGATCCAGTCGTTCTTCTCTTTGCGAACCCCCGATGATCTCACCGACGCCGGGAACCAGCAGATCCATGGCGGCGACGGTTTTGCCGTCGTCATTTTGCCGCATATAAAACGCTTTGATCTCAGCCGGATAATCGGTCACAAAGACCGGCGTGTGAAAATGCTTTTCGGTCAAATAGCGTTCGTGTTCCGTTTGCAGATCGCAGCCCCAGAAAACGGGATATTTAAAATCTTCTTTCGCTTGCGTTAAAATATCGATCGCTTGTGTGTAGGTGATATGTTGGAAATCCGACTGCACGATGGAATGCAGCCGTTCGAGCAGTTGTTGATCAAAAAATCGATTAAAAAACGAAAGCTCATCCGCACAGTGCGTCAGACAGTAATCGATCACGGATTTGATCATATCCTGTGCAAGCGCCATGTCGTCGTTTAAATCTGCAAACGCAATTTCCGGTTCGATCATCCAGAATTCCGCGGCGTGCCGCGGTGTGAAGGATTTTTCCGCCCGGAATGTCGGGCCAAAGGTATAAACCTTGGAGAAAGCGCAGGCCATGCTTTCTGCTTCCAGCTGTCCCGAAACGGTTAAAGAAACGGGCCTGCCGAAAAAGTCCTGCGAAAAGTCGACCGTTCCGTCGGGAAACAGCGGCGGATGCGCTGCGTCCAGCGTGGTCACACGAAACATTTCACCGGCGCCTTCGCAGTCGCTGCCGGTTAAAATGGGTGTGTGTGCATAAACAAAACCGCGGTCATGAAAAAAGCGGTGAATGGCAAATGCAGCTTCAGAACGCACCCGATATAACGCATTAAAGGTGTTGGTGCGTGCGCGCAGATGGGGGATCGTGCGCAGAAATTCCATGGAATGCCGTTTGTTTTGCAATGGGTATTCCGGTGCGGAAACGCCGTCTATTGTGATTGTTTGCGCATGCAGTTCAAACGGCTGGCGCATCTGCGGTGTTAAGACCAATATTCCCAAAACAGTGACCGCAGCGCCGATATTCAGTTTTGCGATTTCCGAATAGTTTTGAATTTTTTCTGATTCAAAAACAACTTGCAGGCTGTGCAGCGTGGTTCCGTCGTTTAATTCAATAAATCCGATTGCTTTGGAAACGCGGATATTGCGAATCCATCCAGACACAGTTATTTGTTGATCTGCACATAGCTGTGAATCTGCAAAAACAGCGCTGATATCTGTTCTTTTCAAAAGCATTCTCCTTTGGGCAAAATAAAAGCGGCATAAATGCATTATACCGCTTTTAAACCGATTTATTCTGCTCGATCGTCCGTTTCAGGATCCAGTTGACCGTTTACATCGTTTTCCGGCGGATCGGCGGGAAGCGCTGTGCTGTCATCGGTGTCTATGTCAGCGGACGGCTGCTCCGATTGATCGGTATTTTCGGATATTTCCGGGAAATCGAAATATGCATCCGTCGACGCGGTATCGCTGTCCGGCAGCGCCGCAGCGGTGGCAGCCGCCACACGGCGTTTTTCAAGCATTTGGAACACATAATGTGCGGCGACCAATGCCGCAATGCTGATAATGGAAATGCAAACGCCTAAAATGAAACCATCCGGAATAAAGGAGAACTCAACTTCATGATTGCCGGCAGTCAATGGAATTGCCACAAAAGCATTCTGTACCGACATGGTTTCGATTTTTTCTCCGTCGACCTTGACCGACCACCCCTTTTCATAAGGAATGCTGGTCATTAAAATACCGTCGTTTTGTGCACTCACCGTACCAGTAATGCGAGTATCAGAGTAATCGGTCACCTGCAACGCTCCTGCATTGAGCACTGCGTAGACATCTTCCCACACTTCCTCATCCAATCCGTAAACATAGGCATTGATGGTGGTAGAGCCGCTGTTTTCCAAATTGATATTGACATAGATTTTTTCTCCAGCCTGCGCTGTGCCAAGGCTGATAATGCTGCCACGTCCCGCTTCATAGGTCATGGTTTGTCCATTTTCACGGCGTGCAGTAATGGAATTCGCACCGGTTGCCGATACATAAGCATAGACGGGTTGCGTGACTGGTGAAGTGTAGACCAGCTGAATGGTTGAACCGCTTGTGTTGATAATATTGCTTCCAATATCCGAAATAACAGCACCATCCGCTGTTCCGGAATCACAGTTGATCATATTAAACAGCGGCATGCTGATTCCGGTCGCACTCCATGCAAAATCATTTTGCACAGAGAACGGATCGCCATTGTTGAGCGACCAACTGGAAATATCATCATCGACCATGTAGGCAATAGATAATGGGTATTGATTTTCATAGATATTGGATCCGCCTCTGGTGTGTTTTAACTCCAGTGCAAAATCATCGATTGTTGCAGATTTGCCGATAATATATTTCATGTTCAGCATGGCATTGAGCAGCGGGGTTGTCACATGATAGGAAAAAGCATTGCTGCCCGGATCGGCTGCAAATCCAAGCGATTTGATTGCAGAGGACAGATTGCTGTTTAACTGCGATGAGAAAACAGACATACCCTTATAGCCATACAACGCAGAATCGTTGGAAGTCCATTTGTTGACACCGATTTCGGTTCGATAAAATCCGTCGTCTTCTTTGGCGACATCCTCCACCAATCCGGTAATATCGTCATAAGCAGTGAAGAAGGTCGTGCGGCTGGATTTATGCTGACCCGAGCCTTCGGTATATAATTTGGGGTTATTTCGATTGTCGGTAACAACGGCAACCGCATAGTTACTGATTTCGCCGAAAACAAACAGGAAGATCAGAACACCAGTCAGCGTTTCTTTGAACCGATGCGTTTTGTGAATTGCCAAAATAATGGAATAGGCGAATAAAAGGAACAGGCTTAAATAAATCACACGGTCGACATATTTATCCGCATAGTCCGCATAAATATCATTCAGGAATTTTTCCCAGATAATCAGGAATAAAAATCCGCCGCCTGCCACACAACCGATCATTCGCGGCGTGATTTCATCCAGCTTTGTAAACGCCTCATAAGCCATGGTTAAAAGGATAAAGCTGAAGCAGAAGGAGAAACGCCAGGGAAGCTCATTCGGAAAATGAAAACCGTGCCAGACAAAATTGATTTTGTTCACGTTAAAGCTCAGCAGCAAAAGGCCTAAGATCACACAGTTTAAAATCCGTTTACGTGCGGGAATGGATTTTAAGAATAAATACATGATCGCCATCATCACAGTCAGCAGACCGCAATAGATGTTCGGTAGACTATTGGTTTCGGTATCCTTGAATGTGATGGTCACATTCGGCAAAAGATTACTTAAAATATCGAGAATATCCTGATAAAATGTTGTTGTAAGCGGTGCCGCCTGATCGATATAATAGGTGTATTGCATGCCCAAATAAGTTGGAATCAGAACAATTGCAGCCATACCGACGCCAACTGCGGAGAACAAAACCGCCTTACCGGTCGTTACCGCAAAATGCTTAAAGCCCTGACCTTTTCTCGAAAAGTATAGGATCGGATAGTAAATTGCAATGAACATGCAGACCATCACGCCGATATAATAGTTGGAAATCATGATGATTGCAAGCGAAATGGCATATAATTTATATTTGCCTTCATCGATCAATTTATTAAGACCCAAAATGCACAGCGGGAGAAGTGCCATGACATCCAACCACATTAGACACCAGTAATAGCCGACTGCATAAGCGCATAATGCATATAACGTTGCAAATGCGGCGGTTCCAAAATTACATTTTTTGAACATGGAACGCAGATAAATCGCCATGAACGCACCGGCAAACGCTGATTTAATGATGACCAGCATCGCGAATGCTTCTGTTAAATATTCGGTCGGTACGAAAACACAAAGGAAGTTTAACGGACTTGCAATATAGTAAGTCAGATTGAACATGTTGGTACCGAGCGCCGAATTCCAGGTATACAACAAACTTCCGCCGCTGGTCAATGCGTCATGCTGCAGTTTAAAAAACTGGAAATACTGATGCCACATGTCGATCATCAGGATCTGATTGTCGCCGAACGGATAGAAGCCGGCACAGGCAAAAGCAAACAGCATGATGGTGAATGGGGTGAAAAAGGACAAAAGGATAAATTTGTGCTTTTGAAAGAATGATTTCTTAATCAAAGGTGAATCAGGGTCTTTCTGGCGCTTTGCCGGTTTGAAAACAGAGCTTAGTGTCATGACGGATCTCCTTCACTTTTTTGTGTCTTAGATTTAAAAATAAAAACTTTGCTGAAAATATAATTTAAAATCACAACGATGATCTGCGCAATAATTTTGGCAAGCAGCACATTGAAATGAATCAGCGGTGCGATTCCAACGATCAGTGTTTCACAGCCAAACGTGACCAACCTTGCAACGGTAAAAGAAATGAATTCTTTGAAAACCAGTTTTGCTTGCAGCGACTTGCTTTTGAAAACGATCAGCTTGTTGGTGACAAAGGCAAAAATCAACGCCAGAATAAAAGCGATGGTATTGGCGGCTATGAACAAAGGGGTATCCTGCGGTTCCGGATCCTTGGTCGGCACACCGAAAATACCGCAAAACATCCAGAATACGAGCAGATTTATGGCAGTGGTCAAGACGCCGTAGAATACATAGGTCACCATTTCATAATTAAATATTTTCTGTGCAATCGAAAGCTGCATCACTTTTTTGGAAATGGATAAATTGCAAAACCATTTCACCGGCGCCAGATTCATCATAAAATCCCAAAAGGGGCGGTCACTTTTTGTCGGATTCATCATCCTGCTCCTTTATATTGGTTTCTCGGGTAATAAAAATCGGCCTTCGTTTCGTTTCCATATACATTCGCGCAAGGTACTCACCAATAATACCGAGCGCCATGATAATGACACCGCCGATAAACAACAGAATGATAATTGTGGAGGAATAGCCGGGAACATCTTTTCCAAAACAAAGCGTTTTAATGAGAACGAACAACAGATAAATAAACGCCGCGCTTGATACACAGGTACCGATCAGTGTGGCAATACGAAGAGGAAAGGTGGTAAAAGCAACGATACCATCAATCGCATATTTAAACAGCGACCAGAAAGACCATTTGGATTCACCGATCAAGCGTTCCACATTTTTGAATTCAATCCACTTGGTTTTAAAGCCCACCCAGCAAAAAATGCCTTTGGAGAATCGTTGTACTTCCGGCATGCTGACAATAGCATTCACCATATTGCGTGTCATCATGCGAAAATCCACTGCGCCGTCAACTAAATCAATGTCGGACATTTTGTTAATGAATTTATAAAACAGTCTGGAAAACGCGCTGCGCAGTTTTGGTTCACCCTCGCGGCTGACCCTTCTTGCGGAACAGGAATCATAGCCCTCTTCATCAATCGCTTTGAGCATGCCCTCAATCAGTTCCGGCGGATGCTGCAAATCTGCGTCCATGATTGCGACGCGTTCGGCAGTGGACATTTTCAGTCCGGCATACATTGCCGCTTCCTTGCCAAAGTTTCTGGAAAACGACAGATATTTGACATTATCATGTGCGGCTGCCAATCCCTTGATTTTTTGGATTGTTTGGTCGCGGCTGCCGTCATCCACAAAAATAAAGGAAAAAGAATAGCCTTCGATTTCTGAAACGACCGCGTTGGTTTTTTCATAAAAAATTTCGACCATCTGCTCCTCATTGTAGCAGGGGACAATCAATTCAACACTTTTCATCATATTCCTCGAAAGACGCAATTTTTATGTTCAAAACATACAAAGATATTATACTTTTATTTTATCAATCTGTCAAGTTGTAAAAGCCAAATAAACCAAATTCTCCCGCAGTTCGTTTTGTTTTGGCTACGGTAAGGCAGACAATTTTAAATAAACATTTAAATTCGGAAAAATTGGTTGCCCTGTTTTAAAAAATATGGTATACTAATCAATAATTGTCATGTAAAGTTTGAGGGTACAGTAAAAAAAGATGGTTATTTTTGGTTTGGATCCTGGTTATGCTATTGTCGGCTACGGCATTGTTCTTTACCAGGGAAATCAGTTTAAAGTGCTGGAATACGGGGGTATCACCACCGATAAGGACACCCCTTTTCCGGAGCGTCTAAAACAGATTTACGATGGCGTTTGTTATCTGATCGAGAAGTATAAACCGGCTGCCATGTCGGTCGAGCAACTGTTTTTTAACACCAATTCCACGACGGCGATCGGCGTGGCGGAGGCTAGAGGTTGCTGTTTGTTGGCAGCACAGCAGCATAGCATGCAAATTGCGGAATATACGCCGCTGCAGGTCAAACAATCGGTCACCGGCTATGGAAAGGCGGTCAAATCGCAGGTGATGGAGATGACACGCATGCTTCTGCATCTGGATTCGATTCCAAAACCGGATGATGCAGCCGACGCACTTGCAGTGGCGATTTGCCATGCGCATGCAAGCGGTTCGCTGGCAGGAAAGTTGCAACAATTGGAAAGGAAACGGTAAAATAGATGATTTATTCGTTAAACGGAATCTTGATCGACCGGGATCTTTCTTCGGTTGTCATTGAATGCGGCGGTGTCGGATATAAATGTAGTGTCACTAATCAAACGCTGCGACAGCTTCCGGAAACCGGATCAAAGTTGTTTTTATATACCTATATGAATGTGCGGGAAGATGCGGTCGATCTGTTTGGCTTCATCACAAAGGATGAAATGGAGACCTTTCGGCTGCTGATTTCGGTCAACGGCGTGGGACCCAAAGCTGCGATTGCAATTTTATCGGAAATGCAGCCGGATAAATTGTCCTTTTGTATTGCGGCGGGAGATGCGAAGGCAATCACAAAAGCGCAGGGAGTCGGTCCGAAACTGGCACAGCGTATTGTGCTGGAACTTAAAGATAAAGTTGCGGCACCGGCAGGAGAGCCTGTCGCTGGTGGAAACGCTGTTGCTGATAACGTGTCCGGCGACAATATGGGGCAGGCAATTGCCGCATTGGTCGCGCTCGGTTATTCGCAGTCGGAGGCAGTAAGCGCCGCTGCAAAAGCAGATCCGTCGGCACCGGTGGAAATGATTATCAAAACGGCGCTGAAATATCTGTTTTGATTTCATCGCAAAATTGTGATGCTGATCAGAAAGGTAAGTTAAAAGTTTATGGATGAATTTGATTTTGAAAACAGAATTGTTTCTCCGGATTATTCGGGAGAGGATGTGGAAACCGAATTGTCTTTGCGCCCAAAACTGTTGTCGGAATATATCGGGCAGCAGAAGGTCAAGGACAATCTTTCCATTTATATGAATGCTGCAAAAATGCGTGGAGAGAGTCTCGATCATGTTTTGTTGTACGGCCCTCCGGGCCTTGGCAAAACGACGTTGTCCGGCATTATTGCCAATGAAATGGGCGTGAATCTGCGCGTAACGTCTGGCCCTGCGATTGAAAAACAGGGTGATCTGGCAGCGTTGTTGACCAACTTATCACCCGGGGATGTTTTGTTTATCGATGAGATTCACAGGTTATCCCGGGCAGTGGAGGAAATTTTATATCCTGCCATGGAGGATTTCAGTCTCGACATCATCATTGGAAAAGGACCGTCTGCGCGGTCGATCCGGCTGGATTTGCCGCATTTTACTTTGATTGGCGCAACAACACGTTCCGGACAGCTCACAGCGCCGCTGCGCGACCGTTTCGGCGTTTTGCTGCGGCTGGAATTGTATACGCCGGAGGAACTTGCGCAGATCATTCGTCGTTCCGCGGGTATACTGCAGGTGGAAATCACAGATGCGGGCGCTTTGGAAATCGCGTCGCGTTCCCGGGGAACGCCGCGTATTGCCAATCGGCTGTTAAAGCGCGTCCGAGACGTGGCGCAGGTGCAGTTTGACGGCGTGATCACCGAGCAGGTCGCCATGCAGGCGCTGCAGCGGTTCGATATCGACGAATTGGGACTGGACGATTTTGACCGCCGCATGCTGCGAACCATCATTCAAAATTACGGGGGCGGTCCGGTCGGGATCGACACATTGGCCGCTGCAATGAATGAGGAAGCGGTGACGGTAGAGGACGTTTATGAACCGTATCTGATGCAGATCGGATTTTTATCCAGAACAGCGCGGGGCAGATGTGTGACCCCGCTTGCATATAAGCATCTGGGACTGACGCAAAACGGTCAGGGGATGCTGTAGGTTTCGATTATTTGAAGGGAGACGGTGAATTTTAGTGGGCAGGTTATTTGGAACAGACGGAGCGAGAGGGATCGCAAACAGTGAATTGACATGTGAATTGGCGATGGATATCGGCCGGGCGGCGGCAATGGTGCTGGCGCATCATGGACAGGCGCGGCCGAAGGTGTTGATCGCCATGGACACCCGGATTTCATCGCAGATGCTGGAATGCGCGTTGTCCGCAGGACTTTGTTCGGTGGGCACGGATGTCGTGTCTGTGGGCGTGGTGCCGACGCCGGCTGCGGCTTTTCTGGTAAAAAAGCTGCAATGTAACGCCGGTATCATGATCAGCGCATCGCATAATCCCTGCGAATACAACGGTATTAAACTGTTTGACGGCGAGGGCTACAAACTGCCGGATGCTTTGGAGGAAGAAATCGAAAGCATTGTTTTAGATCAATCCTGTGCTGTTCCGGTGCCCATTAAAGGAGACCTCGGCCGGATCGTTTACCGGCCGGACGCCGTTGACCTTTATATCGATCATATTTGTTCGACCGTTAGGGAACGGTTGGATGGATTGAAGGTAGCGCTGGACTGTGCAAACGGCGCGGCAAGCAAGACCGCTTACCGGATTTTTTCATCGCTCGGCGCGCAGTGCTGTATGCTTTGCGACCAGCCGGACGGGGTGAATATCAACGAAGGCTGCGGTTCCACGCATATGGAAAAGATCGCGGATTTTGTGGTGAAAAACGGTTGTGATGTCGGGCTTGCGTTTGACGGAGACGCCGACCGGTGCCTGGCAGTGGATCATGAGGGAAATCTTATTGACGGCGATAAAATGATCGCAATTGCAGCTTTGGATAAAAAGAAAAACGGAACCTTGAAAAATAACACTGTTGTCATGACGGTGATGAGCAACATCGGATTTTTCAAATTTGCAAAGGAAAATGATATTCAGGTGCTCACCACCAAGGTGGGTGACCGGTATGTGCTTGAGCAGATGAAAGCAAACGGGCATTGCATCGGCGGGGAAAATTCCGGGCACATCATTTTTTCCGACTATGCGACCACCGGCGACGGGCAGTTGTCCGGCTTGCAGCTTTTGGCGATCATGAAACGCACAGGAAAATCATTAAAAGAACTGGCAAAAGTCATGGAAACGTTTCCGCAGGTGCTTGTCAATATCAAAACAACCAATGCAATTAAAGAAACTTATGAACGGGATGAACATGTGATCGCCTCTATCCGTGCGGTCGAGGAGACACTCGGTAATGACGGACGCGTGCTGGTGCGCGCATCCGGCACAGAACCGCTGATCCGCGTGATGCTGGAAGGCAAATGCATTGATGAGATCACAGCACTTGCAGAACAGATCGCAGACACCATTCGCGCTTTATAAAATATAAGGAATTTAATTTATGCGATACACTGACAAATGGACAGATTATGAACTTCTGGATGCGTCCGGCGGAGAACGGTTGGAACGTTGGGGCGATGTGCTGCTGATCCGGCCGGATCCGCAGGCAATATTTGAAACCGAACGCAAGGACCCGCGCTGGAAACAGGCGCATGCGCGATATATCCGTTCCAAAACCGGCGGCGGTCATTGGGAAATATTCAAACCGGTGCCGGATGTCTGGCGCATTCGGTATGACGATCTGGTTTTTCAGCTAAAACCCATGGGATTTAAACATACCGGTGTGTTCCCGGAACAGGCGGTCAATTGGGATTTGACAAGAGGATTGATCCGCGAAGCATCCCGTCCGCTAAAAATATTGAATTTGTTCGCCTACACCGGCGGCGCGACGCTTGCCTGCCTTGCGGCGGGCGCATCGGTCACGCATGTCGACGCATCCAAAGGTATGGTTGCCTGGGGCAAGGAAAACGCAAAGGCTTCCGGTCTGGCCGACCGGCCGGTGCGGTGGTTGGTGGACGACTGTTTGAAATTCGTGGAACGGGAAATCCGCCGCCAGAACCGGTACGACGGTATCATCATGGATCCGCCGTCCTACGGCCGGGGACCTGGCGGTGAGGTTTGGAAACTGGAAGATGCACTGTTTGAACTGGTTTTGAAATGCACGGCGCTTTTGTCGGACAACCCCTTGTTCTTTATCATCAATTCCTACACTGCGGGCATTTCGCCGTCGGTTGCGGAATACATACTCGGCGTCACCGTCCGTGCAAAATTCGGCGGGGTGTTATTTGCAGATGAGATCGGCCTGCCGGTCACATCCACAGGACTGGTTTTACCCTGTGGTTCGACCGCTGTGTGGAAAGGAAAGAAATAAATGCAACCCTTTATCGAAGTCAAAGACCTATCTTTTTCCTATTCCTTATCGGAACAGGAAAAAATACCGGTGCTCAGCCATTTTGATCTGACCATTGAAAAAGGTTCCTTTGTGGCGATTCTCGGTCACAACGGTTCCGGAAAATCAACGCTTGCCAAGCTTTTCAACGGTTTGCAGCTGCCCGACAGCGGACAGGTTCTGATCGACGGAAAAGACACGGCAGATGAAAAAAACATATTGGACATTCGCAAAAATGTCGGGCTTGTTTTTCAAAATCCCGACAACCAGATCGTGGCGACGATCGTGGAGGAGGATGTGGCGTTCGGCCCGGAAAACTTAGGCTTCCCGCAGGCGGAACTGCGTCGCCGGGTGGACGAGGCGTTAAAAGCCGTCGATATGTATGATTACCGCAAACACGAACCGCATAGGTTATCCGGCGGACAAAAACAGCGGGTCGCGATCGCCGGTGTGATCGCAATGGAGCCGGAATGCATCGTATTTGACGAACCGACCGCCATGCTGGATCCGAAAGGACGGCAGGAGGTCATGAATATTATTTTAAAACTCAACCGCCAATTGCAAAAAACGGTGGTTTTGATTACCCATTATATGGACGAGGCAGCACAAGCGCAGCGCGTTGTGGTGATGGACAACGGAAAAATCATCGCAGAC
Source organism: uncultured Clostridia bacterium (assembly GCA_946493765.1). Taxonomy (GTDB): domain Bacteria; phylum Bacillota; class Clostridia; order Oscillospirales; family Acutalibacteraceae; genus RUG11462. The sequence continues at coordinate 26,793 of CAMMAZ010000024.1, forward strand.
GACACGCCGCACGCAGTGTTTGCACAGGTAGAGTTGCTCAAATCGGTGGGGCTGGATGTGCCGCAGCCGACAGAATTGATCTATCAATTGAAAAAAGCGGGAATCGCATTCGACAAGGATGTTCTAACAGATGAAGAATGTCTGGAAGCGCTATCCCGGAAGTTTTCGGAGGATGAACATTGTCAGTAATCAAAACGGAAAATTTATGCTATACCTATTCGGAGAATACCCCTTTTGAAAAAGGGGCGATCAAGGATATCAATATTGAAATCCAGCAGGGTGATTTTATCGGCATCATCGGGCATACCGGTTCCGGAAAATCCACGTTGGTGCAGCATTTCAACGGGCTTTTAAAACCCACTGCGGGAAAGATTTATGTGGACGGCGAGGATGTCTGGGAAAAGCCGAAAGAGATCATGAAACTGCGGTTTAAAGTCGGTCTTGTGTTCCAGTATCCGGAATACCAGCTGTTTGATGAAACGGTGGAAAGCGACATCGCATTTGGTCCCAAAAACATGGGACTGCCGGAGGATGAGATCCAGCAGCGTGTGATCGATGCGGCAAAAATCGTCGGATTGCCGGAAAAACTGCTCAAAAAATCTCCGTTTGACCTGTCGGGCGGGGAAAAACGCCGGGCTGCGCTGGCCGGTATTCTGGCGATGCGTCCGGAGGTGCTGGTGTTGGACGAACCGACCGCCGGCTTGGATCCGATCGGCAGAGACACCATTCTTGACCGCATTTCGGAATACCGTGCGCAAAGCGGCACCACTGTTTTGCTGGTGTCCCATTCCATGGAGGACGTCGCCAAGGTCACCGAAAAGGTGCTGGTGATGAATAACAGCCGCGTTGCAATGTATGACACGGTGGAAAACGTTTATTCCAGAGCAGAGGAACTCGCTAAAATCGGTCTGAATGTGCCGCATGTCACCCGGATATTCATGGCGCTAAAACAAAAGGGATTTCCGGTCAACGATAAGGTTTTCACGGTCGATCAGGCAGCGCAGCAGCTGCTGCCTCTCCTGAAAAAGGAGGGAAAATAAAATGCTTAACAATATCACGTTTGGACAATATTTTCCCGCCGATTCCTTTGTGCATAAAATGGACGCGCGCTTTAAACTGCTGATGACCTTTGCGCTCATCGTGTTTGCGTTTGTGGCGTTTAATTTCGCGTCGCTGGGACTGGTGGCAGTTTTCACAGTGTTTGTGCTGCTGCTGACAAAGATCCCTTTAAAAATGTATTTTCGCACCTTGAAGACGATCTTTATCTTTATTCTGATTTCTGCGGTTTTAAATATTTTTTATGTTACCGACGGTACCTTGCTGTTTTCCTATGGCATTATCCGTATCTATACCGGCGGGATCCTGCGGGCGGTATTTGTGGCGGTGCGCATCGTGCTTTTGATACTCATCAGCGCCGTGCTGACTTATACCACGACGCCGACGTCTTTGACAGACGCGATCGAAAGTCTGCTAAAGCCTTTATCCAAGATCGGTATCGACACCCACACCTTCGCCATGATGATGACCATTGCACTGCGGTTTATCCCCACGCTGATCGAGGAAACGGATAAGATCATGAGTGCGCAAAAAGCCAGAGGCGCCGATATGGAAAACGGGGGACTGATTAAAAAAATCAAATCGGTGATTCCGATTTTGATTCCGCTGCTGGTTTCGTCTATTCGCCGCGCCAAAGAACTGGCAGATGCGATGGAATGCCGCTGTTATCACGGTGGAAAGGGCCGGACAAGGCTGAAAGTTTTAAAAGCGGGCCGCCGCGATGTTGTGGCGACCATCAGTGTTTGTGTTTTGCTGACCGGAATTATTTTACTCAATATTTTTATTTAAGGGAATCAAGCAATGCCGAGATTTTTAATGACCATTCGTTATGACGGGACCAATTATCACGGTTGGCAGGTGCAGAAAAACGCGCTTGCCGTGCAGCCGGTGGTGCAGGACAGTCTGTGTAAAATTTTAAAATACCGGCCGGATGTTACCGGCTGCAGTCGAACGGACAGCGGCGTGCACGCCCAAGGGTATTGCTTTCATTTTGATTATACCGGCCGGATGGATGCGCAGTCGCTTGTCAAAGCGATGAACACTGTGCTGCCGGATGATATCGCGGCGATCGATTGCCGGCAGGTACCGGACGATTTTCATGCCAGATACGCGGTCAAATCCAAAGTATATCGCTATCGTTTTTACAATGGAAAAACGCGCGATCCTTTTTACCGGCAGTATGCGCAGTTTATCCCGTATCGTTTAGACGAACAGCGTATGCAGCAGGCGGCGCAGGCGTTTGTCGGTACCTATGATTTTGTTGGATTTTGCGCGTCCGGTTCTGCGGTGGAGGATACCGTGCGGACCGTTATGGCAGCCGATGTTTGGCGGCAGGGAGAGATTGTCACTTTCCAGGTGGAAGCCGACGGATTTTTATATAACATGGTGCGGATCATGGCGGGAACATTGCTTTATGTGTCGCAGGGAAAAATCGATCCGGCGGATATGAAATCCATTCTTTTATCAAAAGACAGAAAAAAAGCCGGGCCAACGGCGCCGGCCTGCGGACTGTGTCTGTATAAAGTGAATTATTAAGGGTATTTGTGAAAATGAAGAAAACAAATAAACGGCAGGATGCCAAGGTTTTGGAATTCAATAAAAATAAAAAGAAGAAACAGCGAAAAAGCCGTCCGCAAAGCCGTCCGGAACTCACGGTCATCAACGGTGGAAAAAGCCGTCCGCGGATGATCCGGAAAATTTGTTTGGGTGTTGGTATCGTGCTGGTGATCGGGATCACAGCGGCTTTAAATCTATTATCACCTACCGGTATCACCGAATGGATACAGACGAAAATCGCACTGATTGAGGGGGGCAACGGCTTTCCGGTGTCGGTGTCGGATGCGATAACGCAAAATCTTTATGAAGACGACGGCCGCCTGCTGCTGCTGACTGAAACGGATCTGAAATGCTATAATACGTCCGGCAATCTGATTTACAGCAGAATTCACGGCTATGCCAATCCCGTCGTGCGCACATCCGCCATGCGAACCCTTTTGTTTGACCGTTCCGGTAGTCAGTATAAAATAGAAAATCCGAGTAAAACGATTTACAGCGGGGATATTGAAGAGACGATTATTACCGGGGATATCGGTGACAGCGGTTATTATGCGTTGGCGACTGAAGCAGAGGACGATGTGGCGCAGGTCACGGTGTATAACAGAAACAACGAATCGGTGTATCGTTATTATTCGTCCGATCAATATGTTTCCGGTGTCAGTATTTCGGACAACGGGAAATATCTGGCGGTGGCGGTCGTATCGACTGAAAATGCAATGCTCAGTTCCAAGTTGATGTTGTTCGATCTTTCTGAAACAGAACCTGTTGTGCAAAGGACTTTCAGTGATGAAATGATTTATCTTTGTGAATTTTCCGGAAACAACGTCGGGGTCCTTACCAACAAAAGATATTGCAATATCAACCCGAAAGACGAATATAATGAATATGCATTCGGCGGCAAGCTGCTGAATAAATATGCAATGTCCGATGGGAACGCGCTGCTTTGTCTTGCGGCTGATTCCAACGCGGCTGAAAACACGGTAATACTGCTGGACAGCAGCGCTCAGGTGAAAAAACAGTTCAGCGTGCAGTATGAAATCTATGATATTTACCATGCGGGGACATTGACCTATGTGTTGTCGGATCAGCTGTATGTATATGGAGGCGACGGGACCCTGCAAACGACTATAACAGTCGAATCAGGCGCGCTTGCAGTGTGTTCGGCCGGTAAAAAAGCTGTTGTTTTGTATTCCACCGGCATGACCGCTTATGATGTGTGAGGAGTTTTGTGAAAATGTCTGATTTCTTTTTGACCCCGCTGCTGATCGATCTTGCGATTGTGCTCATTGCCGTGTTTATCATCTGGCGTTCGGCGCGTCGCGGCTTTGTTCGCACTGTGATCGAATTGGTCGGCTATATTTTGGCAGCGATGATTTCTTTTTCTTTGGCGGGTATTATCGCGCAGTCGGTTTATGATAAAAGTATCCGGCCGGAAATCATTGAAACGGTGGAACAAAACATTTCCGAAGGGGCCAATTTGTCGGAAATTCAAACGGCAATGCAGGATGTAATGGATGAGCTGCCGGGATTTATCACGCTTTTTTCCGGCTCCAACGGTTTGTCGGCGGACGCGTTGTCGCAGGAAATGGATGATACCATCAGCGGGGGTGTGCATACTGCCGCTGTGAGCGTTGCAGATCAGATCGTACAGCCGATCGCAGTGTCCGGTATCAAGGCGATATTGGGATCGATTCTGTTTACCGTGTTGATGATCGGTGTGCGGTTTATCTCCAGAACGCTCAATCGTTTGATCAATTTTTCTTTTTTGCGGCCGATCAACAAGCTGCTCGGCGGACTGGTCGGCGTTTTAAAAGCGGTTCTGATCCTGTTTTGCGCCGTTACGATCATTGCGCTGCTGCGGACTTATATCAGCGGCGCGGATGAAATTTTTTCACCGCAGGTCATTGACAAAACCTACTTGTTTAAGCTATTATATAATGCAAATCCATTTATTTAAAATTGAATGTGCAGGAGTTCAAAAATGAAAGAAAATATTAAACCGGAAAAGATTTTTTCCATTCCGAATATTTTATCGATGATCCGGATTTTGCTGGTTCCGGTATTTGCCATTCTGTATTTTGTGAAGGTCAAAGATCACTATCTTTATGCCGCGCTGGTGCTGCTGTTATCCGGCGCTTCCGATGTGCTGGATGGGATTATCGCCAGAAAGTTCAACATGATCACCGCATTCGGAAAACTGCTCGATCCTTTGGCGGATAAATTGACGCAGGCGGTCGTTGTGATTTGCCTTGCAGTCAATCACAATGAATTGATTCCGGTTTTGGTGCTGCTGCTTGCAAAGGAATTTTCCATGCTGCTTGGCGCCGTGAGGCTTTTGAAAATGGGACTTCGCCCTTCCGAATCCAAATGGTGGGGAAAACTGAGCACCGTGATGCTTTATGTCATGTTTGTGGTAGCGTTGCTGTCGGATATCGTTGCCGGTATCCCGTCTGTTGTGATCATTGTATTTGCTGTTTTGGCATCCATTTGCCTTTTGTTTTCCCTGTTCAATTATTATCCGATCTTTAAGGAAATCCAAAATGGAGAGTATGATATAGAAACCGAAAAAAAGGTGGAGCATACCGCCGGCAAATAAGGTTTGACCCGAGGGAAATCGTTTCCCTGGAAAGGATGATTTGGTATTAAAATGAAATTGTGTAGTAAATGCAAAACAAGACCCGCCGTGGTATTTATCACCCGTGTGGAGGGGGATAAATCCTATCCGGAAGGGTATTGTTTGAAATGTGCGAAAGAATTGAATATCGGTCCGGTCAATGAAATGCTCAAAAACATGAACATTCCGGATGAAGCGATGGACGAACTCAACGAAGAACTCATGGGCGTGATGGACGGCATTTTCGATGAGGAAAGCGGGGAAATCAATCCGGAAGCCGTCAGTGAGAAAATGGATGAATTCATTCCGGGCGGCGCCGCAACCTTTCCGTTTTTAAAAAATGTTTTCGGAGAGGATCGAAAAGATGCCAAGGACGGTGCACTGGACGCCGAGTATCAGCAGCGGGACACCAAAAAACAGCAAAAGCCGCCTAAACCGAATAAATATAAATTTTTGGAGGGCTATTGCACCAATTTGACCCGCCGTGCAGCGGAAGGATTGATCGACCGGATCGTCGGCAGAGAAAAGGAAATGAACCGTGCGATCCAGATCTTATCCCGCCGTTCCAAAAACAATCCCTGCCTGATCGGTGAACCCGGCGTCGGTAAAACGGCGATCGCGGAAGGATTGGCGCTGAAAATCGCAAACGGGGATGTTCCGGCAAAACTGCTGAACAAACAGATCTATCTGCTGGATTTAACGGCGCTGGTTGCCGGCACACAGTTTCGCGGGCAGTTTGAAAGCCGTGTGAAAGGGCTGTTGGAGGAAATCAAACAGGCCGGTAATGTCATTTTGTTCATCGACGAAATTCATAATTTGGTGGGAACCGGCGATTCCGAAGGCACCATGAGTGCGGCGAATATTTTAAAACCGGCCTTGTCGCGCGGCGAAATCCAGGTGATCGGCGCGACCACCTTTAATGAATATCGGAAACATATTGAAAAGGATGCCGCGCTGGAACGCCGTTTTCAGCCGATCACGGTGGAGGAACCCTCTTTGGACGAGGCGTTTCAGATGCTCAAAGGCGTGAAAAGCTATTATGAAAATCATCATAATGTTTCGGTCAGCGATTATATGCTGCATCGGATGGTAGAACTGTCCGAACGGTATATTTCCGACCGTTTCATGCCGGATAAAGCGATCGACCTTTTGGACGAGGCCTGCGCCTGTGCGAGCTTGCGCAACAAAGTGGCCGATGACTATGAAAAGGCGATGCTGCATATCAACGCGCTGCGCAATGCGCGGGACAACTTGGAAGCGCAGGAAGAAATCGATTATGAGCAACTCGCCAACGTGAAATCCGAACTTGCAAAATACACGGAGCAAATCGCAGACGTTGACGAGGAACAGCTGCATTCGGAAGTGACTTTCGATGATCTGGCGCACGTCATCCAATTGTGGACGGGAATTCCGGCGTCTAAGATCCAGGAAAATGATCTGAAAAAGCTGATGAATCTGACGGATGTTTTGCATGCACGCATTATCGGTCAGGACGAAGCGATCGATGTGATTTCCGCAGCGGTTCGCCGTTCCCGCGTGCAGATCAATAAAAAACGCCGGCCCGCATCGTTTATTTTTGTCGGACCGACAGGCGTTGGAAAAACCGAGCTGGTCAAAGTTTTGGCGGGCGAGTTGTTCGACACGCCGGAAACGTTGATTCGGCTGGATATGTCGGAATTCATGGAGAAACATTCCGTTTCCAGAATTATCGGCGCACCGCCCGGATATGTGGGTTATGATGAGGCAGGACAATTGACCGAAAAGGTCCGCAGAAAACCCTATTCTGTTTTGCTGTTCGATGAGATCGAAAAAGCGCATCCGGATGTTTTGAATATTTTGCTGCAGATTTTGGACGATGGGCGCGTGACCGATGCGCACGGCCGGGTCGTCAACTTTGAAAACACCATCATTGTCATGACCTCCAATGCCGGTTCCGATCAAAAAGAAGGTTCGCTGGGCTTTGGCAAAAGCAATGATGAACTGGCGGCCGATAAGGCAATCAAAGCACTGGAACAGATCCTGCGTCCCGAATTTTTAGGGCGTGTGGATGAAATCGTTGTTTTCAAACCCCTGCAATTCGATTCGCTTTGCAAGATCGCGGATTTGATGCTGCATGAAATCTCCGACCCGCTGCGGGATAAGGGAATCGAACTGCAATACGACGAGCAGGTGCTCGGTGCAATCGCAAAATTTGCCGAAGGCAAGCCCAGAGGCGCCAGGGAATTGCGTAATGCGATTCGCCGGCAGATCGAGGATAAAATCACCAATGCACTGGTCGAACATTATGATAATCCGCCGAAAGTGTTTACCGCGAAAGTGACAGACGGAAAAATCGAGGTTGTATTTTAAAAAATGCTGAATGTTGCAGTGATTGGTGATATTCACAGCAATCATCTTGCTTTCAAGGCTGTGATCGAAGCAATAGAAAAAGCACAGGTCGATCAGATCCTGTTTTTGGGAGATTATCTGACCGACTGTGCTTATCCCGAAAAAACAATGATGTACCTTTACGCGCTGCGGGAGAACTATCCCTGTTTCTTTGTCAGAGGAAACAGGGAAGAGTATCTGTTGCAAATGCAGGCGGGCGAATTGCCCAAACGACGCTGTTCTTCTGCGGGCAGCGTGCTGTACACCTATGAACGGATCACAGGAAAGGATCTGGACTTTTTCAACAAAATGCCGATTGCACGGCAAGTGACGTTTCAAGACCTGCCGCCGGTCGCCATATGTCACGGGTCGCCTTTTGCGACAAGGGAACACATGTATCCCGGAACAGAAAGTCTTTCGAAGGCTTTTTCTGTGCTGAAAACAGATGTGGTGATCGCCGGGCACAATCACCATCGATCTTATTCCCTGGAAAACGGGAAAGAATATTTTAATCCCGATTCCGTTGCCGCCATTCCCGGAACACCCGGCTTTGCAAGATACGGCTGGTTGACCGGCGAAAACGGGAAATGGCGTTTTTCTTTTCGTTCGGCGGCGTTCGACAACAAAGCGGCCGCAGATGAAATCCGGCAAAGCGGGTTGCAGGATTATGCAAACGTCTATGCAAAAGCGGTGCAAAAAAGCCTTTTGACCGGGAAAAATTTTGTTTTTGACTGCGCTGTTTTGGCGCACAAACTTGCCATGAAGGCAGGGGAGACGATCATTCCGCTGCAGTTGCCCGAAATATATTGGGAAGCGGCGGCGCAGCAATTAAACTTATAAAAAACATCCGCATCGAGATTGCTCGATGCGGATGTTTTTGTGTGAAAGGCATTACATTTTGTTCGTTTCTTCCGCTTTGTCCTGTTCGGTTCGTTTTTTAAAATAAACAGAAAAGCCGTATAACGCCGCCGTGCAAATTGCAGTGAGCACAACAAACGGCTTGACAAACGGAACGGCAATATCCCAGAAAGTATACCACCGTGTGTTCCCGATAGCTAACGTTTGCACAGTGAAAAACACAACCAGTGTGCAGGCGAAAAAAACGGCGGGCCAAACAATTTTGATTTCTTTTTTGGCGAGAAAGACAGCATAGATAAGGATAAAAATGCAAATCATTAAATAGCGGATATTGTAAATAATATTCAGTCCGCCTTCGGCTATGCTGTCCCCGATGATCAGTGCAGTTTCCAATATTGCAAAGAAAACCAGGTTCATGAGCAATGCTGTGATCAGATGCTTTTTAGATGTTTTGACTTGTGCCATAATAAAATACGCCCCCTCTTTTAAGATGGGTTCATTTTACTATGAAAACGCACAATATGTCAATCAATCAGTAGTTGATTTTTATTGATTTTCACGAAAAACGCGTGCACATAAATGTTCCAGATCGGCATAGTGGA
>CAMMAZ010000025.1 GCA_946493765.1 uncultured Clostridia bacterium
TTCGTCACTTCTTTTTTTATTCTTTTTGTAACACATCTATTGTAAACCTACACAAGATTTTCTTTAAAACTTTAAATTTAGGGTTGACAAGCAAGGTGTGAATTGTTTATAATATAAAAGCTGTTTTAAAAAGAATATGCAGAGTTGTCCGAGCGGCCGAAGGAGCATGATTGGAAATCATGTGTACGGTGAACACCGTACCGAGGGTTCAAATCCCTCACTCTGCGCCAAAAAGAAACCGTCGAGAAATCGACGGTTTCTTTTTTGACATAAAAATCGCCGCAAGCGATATGTCACTTGCAGCGATGTGGTGGAGACGAAGAGGATCGAACTCTCGACCTTACGGATGCGAACCGTACGCTCTCCCAGCTGAGCTACGCCCCCACGACTTTTTCTATATTAGCACATCTTTTAAAAAAAATCAATATCTGATTAAAAGAAAAATATTTAAATTTTTCGGTTTGTATGTTATACTGGGAAAAATAACAGTTAAAGTAGGTGAAAAGGATGTTTAGAAAAGGCATGACGTTTGCGATGTCGATTTTGTTTGTGATTTCGATTTTGTCGGTGATTTTCTGCTTTGTGATGAAAGAGAATTTTGACAATGATCTGGAAAGCTACACCGACCGTATTCAGGTTTTGCAAAGTCAGATCAACGAACAGAAAACAAAGATTGAGGAGCAACAAGCAGTAATCGATGAAAACGATGAAAAGCTCAATGCCTATGAGAAAGAAATTCAGTCGCTGGAGGAAAAGATCCAGGCATTGCAATAATGCAAAATCGGATGTTGCAAATCCCTAAAAGGTATGTTAAAATGAGTGGCATAATCTGCAAGAGAGGATGAGGTTTAAAATGGCGCAACGTGTGATTATATCCAGCGACAGCACCTGTGATTTGTCGCAGGAACTGATCGAGCAATACGGAATCCGGATTTTTGCATTGACGATTGTCCGGGAAGACGAGGTTTTAAGAGATGGGATCGACATTAAAACCAAAGATATTTTTGATTATAAAAGACAGACCAACAAATTGATCAAAACAAGCGCTGCAAACATGATGGAATATGAAAATTATTTCAACAGCATTGCGCAAGATGAAGATTGTGCGATCGTCCATTTTTGCATCAGCAGCGACATGTCGGTGTCTTATACCAACGCGCGCAACGCAGAACCCAAATGCAAAACTTTTGTGGTGGACAGCAGAAATCTTTCCACCGGCATCGGTTTGCAGGTGTTGAAAGCCTGTGAGTTGCGGGATGCCGGCAAATCCGCCGAAGAAATTTTTGAAAGCATCGAAGCGATGAAAGAAAAGGTCGACACCACCTTTGTCATCGACACGCTGGAATATCTGCACAAAGGCGGCCGGTGCTCCGGTGTTGCAAGACTCGGTGCAAATTTATTAAAACTCAAACCCTGCATTCTGGTCGAAAACGGGAAAATGGATGTCGGTAAGAAATACAAGGGCAAACTATCCGACGTTTTGATCACCTATGTCAAAGAACGGCTTGCCAATATGGATTCGATCGACAAGCACCGTATCTTTGTCACACATACCTTTGTGGACGACGATCAGTCGATTCCGCAATCGGTTGTGCAGTTTATTAAAGAGAACTATGATTTTGAGGAAGTTTTGGAAACCACGGCGGGCTGTTCTGTCAGCGTGCATTGTGGACCCAAAACATTGGGGATTTTATTTGTGCGGAAATAAAAAACAGCAAAGAAAACATCCGGCACCTTTCTGGTGCCGGATGTTTTTATGCCGATAAAAAACCACTTGCTATGCAAGTGGAATGTATGGACTTAAGTGTCAGGATTGAAAAAGAAACACCGTTCTGATAAAGTAGAATGAGGCTACCAACCGCATTCAACAGAACGGAGGACATTAGAATGAAAAACAAAGCTAATGACACATACAGTTTATCACACATAAGTTATAAATGTCAATATCACATCGTATTTGCCCCGAAATATCGACGGAAAGTAATATATGGGAAGCTAAAAGCAGAAATAGGAACAATACTAAGAGAACAGGAACACGAAGATATGATAAACGACCAGCTGACACTGAAAGAATGGAGCGATCCATTTAAGCAATAAGAAATAGAGCTGAATGCGGTAGGTAGCTTCAGCTCTATGAGTACCTCTTTAGAGGTATGCCAGTATTATGCCCTTTAAGGGCTGTTTTAAAACCACCGGCTTCGCCGGTGTGATATTTATTTAGCGGATATGACGAAAAAGGGTTTTATTTTTTAGAAACTATTGCTCTTGCAGAGCCTTTGCAGCATAGGGTATAATAACCATAATTTATCATAGAAAGGCATGGCGGGGAATATGAGAAATAAGGAAACGATGCTGTGCATACAAAATGGAGAAGCAGTGCTTGGTATTGAGATGGGATCGACGCGAATCAAAGCGGTTTTGATTGACAGACAGCACCGTCCGATCGCATCAGGCAGTTATGAATGGGAAAACAGACTGGAAGACGGCATATGGACCTATCATATGGAGGACGTTTGGTCCGGTATTCAGGAAAGCTATAAACAGCTGGCGGATTTTGTTTATCAAACATACCATGTGAAAATCGAACAATTGGCAGCGATCGGTTTTTCCGGTATGATGCACGGATATCTTGTTTTCGATCAAACCGACCGGCAGCTTGTGCCGTTTCGCACCTGGCGCAACACGATAACAAAGCAGGCGTCGGAAGAGCTGACCGCACTGTTTCATTTTAATATCCCGCAGCGCTTCAGCATTGCACATTTGTACCAGGCAATCTGCAACGGGGAATCGCATGTGCCGGAAATTGCCTATTTAACAACGCTTTCAGGGTATGTGCATTGGCGGCTCACGGGGGAAAAGGTCTTAGGGATCGGAGAAGCCGCAGGCGTTTTCCCGATTGATAGTCAAACGAAGGATTATGATGCAAAAATGCTGCGGCAGTTTGACCAACTGCCAAATTGTCAGAAAAACGCTTGGAAGCTCAAAGAGGTATTACCAAAGGTGCTTTGTGCCGGGCAAATGGCCGGCAGGCTTACCGAACAAGGCGCAAGGTTGTTGGATCCAACAGGAACATTGCAGCCGGGCATACCGTTTTGTCCGCCGGAGGGGGATGCGGGAACCGGCATGACGGCGACCAACAGTGTGGCGCCGCGAACAGGAAACGTATCGGCAGGAACTTCGATTTTTGCAATGGTCGTTTTGGAAAAGAATTTAAACGGCGTGTATCCCGAAATCGATATGGTGACGACGCCTTCGGGCGGACCGGTCGCAATGGTGCACTGCAATAACTGTACCTCTGATTTGGACGCATGGGTGCGGCTGTTTTGCGAATATAATCAGATTGCAGGCATCCAAATGGAAAAGTCCGATTTATATGCTCTTTTGTATCAAAAAGCGTTGGAGGGTGCGCCGGACTGCGGCGGTATTTTATCCTATAATTATATTTCCGGCGAACCGGTCGTCGGATTGGAAAAAGGGTTGCCGCTTCTGATGCGTCTGCCGGACAGTCAATTTGATCTTTCCAATTTCATGCGTGCGCAGCTGTTTGCGGCAATGGGAACTTTAAAAATCGGCATGGATATTTTGTTCCAAAAAGAAGAGGTGCGGCTGGATTGTCTTTATGGACATGGCGGGCTGTTTAAAACCCCGGTTGTCGGACAGCGATTGATGGCGGCTGCTATGAACACGCCGGTGACTGTGCTGGAAACCGCAGGCGAGGGCGGTGCATGGGGCATCGCGCTGCTGGCAGCATTTATGCTGCAAAAGGAAAACAACCAAACACTGGAAAATTATCTGCAGGATAAAGTGTTCCGGGAGAATGCCGGCAACCGCATTGAGCCGAACCCCGAAGATGTGGAAGGCTTTACCGCATATATGCAACGTTACACTGCGGGCCTGAAAGTGGAAAAAGCCGCAACAGAGGTTTTTGAATAAGAAGAAGGAGTGTTTAGATCATGCTGAAAGATTATACATTTTGGTTTGTGGTGGGCAGCCAGTTTTTATATGGACCGGAGGTTTTGCAGACTGTTGAAAAACGGGCTGCACAGATGGCGGAACAGATGAATGCCACCGGCAATCTGCCATGCCGGATCGTTTATAAGCTAACGGCGAAAACACCCGAAGAAGTCACACAAATCATCAAAGAGGCAAACCGGGACGACAGCTGTGCCGGTGTGATTACCTGGTGTCACACCTTCAGCCCCTCAAAAATGTGGATCAATGGACTGCATCTGTTGCAAAAACCTTATTGCCATTTTGCGACACAGTATAATCGTGAGATTCCGAATGCAGAAATCGACATGGATTTTATGAATCTCAATCAGGCGGCGCACGGGGACAGAGAACATGGTTTTATCGGCGCGCGGCTCCGCATTCCCCGCAAGGTCATTGCGGGATACTGGCAGGACGAAACCGTGCAAAAAAGACTTGGAAGTTGGATGCGCGCCGCAGTCGGCGCTATGTTCAGCAAAACTTTAAAGGTCATGCGGTTTGGCGATAACATGCGCCAGGTTGCCGTGACAGAGGGGGACAAGGTAGAAGCGCAGATCAAGCTGGGCTGGCAGGTCAACACCTGGCCGGTCGGCGAACTTATATCTGTTATCGAATCGGTGACGCAGAGCGAAGTGGATCGCCTTTTGGAAGAATATCAGCAAAGCTACCAAATGAACACAGATAACATGGATGCGGTGCGGTATCAGGCAAAAGCGGAAATCGCCATGAAGAAGATGCTGGATGAACAGGGCTGCAAAGCGTTTACCAACACCTTTGAGGATCTTTACGGAATGGAACAGCTGCCCGGACTTGCCAGTCAACACCTGATGGCGCAAGGGTATGGTTATGGTGGTGAAGGCGACTGGAAGGTTGCGGCAATGACGGCTGTGATCAAAGCAATGAGCGAAGGCCAAACCGGCGGCACTGCATTCATGGAGGATTATACCTATCATCTCGTACCCGGCAACACCTATTCGCTGGGCGCGCACATGCTGGAGGTGTGTCCGAGCGTTGCGGCGCAAAAACCACGGATTGAAGTGCATCCGCTGGGCATTGGCGGAAAAGGAGATCCCGCACGGCTGGTGTTTGAAGGCAAAGCCGGAAACGCCATTGTTGTCAGTCTGGTCGACATGGGCGGACGGCTGCGTTTGATCGTGCAGGATATTGAATGTGTCAAACCGATCATGAAAATGCCAAACCTGCCGGTTGCCAGAGTGATGTGGAAGCCGATGCCGGATTTGACGACCGGCGTGGAGTGCTGGATTTTGGCGGGCGGCGCACACCACACGGTTTTGACCTATGATGTGACCGCACAGCAGATGGCGGATTGGGCGCGAATCATGGAAATCGAATTTGTGCATATCACCAAAGAAACGACGCCGGAAAAACTGGAACAGGATCTGATGTTGGCGGATCTTGCATGGAAACTGAAATAGGAGGAAAAGACGTGCTGGAAGCTTTAAAGCAAACGGTTTTAAAAGCCAATCTGTTGCTGCCGAAATACAATTTGGTCACTTTCACATGGGGAAACGTCAGCGGTATTGACCGCCAAAAGGGGCTTGTAGTCATCAAGCCATCTGGTTTGGATTATGATAAAATGACAGAAGACGATCTGGTTGTTGTGGATCTGCATACGGGACAGACGGTGGAAGGGCACTTGCAGCCCTCCTCCGATACACCGACGCATTTGGAATTATACAAAGCATTTCATCATATCGGCGGCGTGGTGCATACCCACAGCCGCTGGGCGACCATTCTGGCACAGGCGGGACTGCCTGTGCCGGCGCTTGGCACAACCCATGCAGATACATTTTACGGTGAAATTCCCTGCACCCGTGCAATGACGCCGGAGGAAATCGAAGGGGAGCCGGGACATTACGAACAGCAGACAGGAAAGGTGATTTTAGAAGCGTTTGCGGAAAAAAATCCAATGGATATTCCGGCGGTGCTGGTCAGAAGCCACGGCCCGTTTACCTGGGGCGGCAGTGCGGTCGATGCGGTGCATAATGCGGTGGTGCTGGAGGAGGTTTCCTGTATGGCATGGCATGCTATTGCAATCGACAGGGTGCAGACCATCTCGCAGGCACTTTTGGATAAACATTTTCTGCGCAAACACGGAAAAGACGCATATTACGGACAGAAAAATTAAAAAACAAGCCGGAAACCAATCTTGGTTTCCGGCTTGTTTTGGTTAAAGCATGTTTCTACATTTTCGTTTCATCATAATGCGCACGCGCACCGCCGATGCATTTCGGTCTTGTTCGCGCACAGACAAGGTTCGCATTGCCGATTTTTTGAATATCCAGCCGCACCGGCACCGCAACGTGTTTTAAATGCATGCCGATCAATGTGTCGCCGATATCCATACCGGCGTCCGCCTTGATGAATTCGACCGCGCAAGGGTCTTCAAAATGTTCATAAGCAGCTGTGGCGAAAGAGCCGCCGGCTTTTGGCTGCGGCACCACATTCACCTGCGGCAGGTTATGCAATTTTGCATAGGCGGATTCGATGATGATCGCGCGATTTAAATGTTCACAGCACTGCGCGGCCAGAAAAATGCCTTTTTCCTTGACCGCATCGAAAATGCCGGAAAAAACAGCGTTAGCAATTTCTATGTTCGATGCCGTTCCAATGCGGTCTCCGGCAATTTCACTGGAAGAACAGCCGACGACAAGCAACGCGCCGGCTTCCAGTTTTGCGGCTGCGATCAACTGCCTTGCCGCATCATGTGCCTGCTGATAAAGATGCTGATCCATTTTTATATAGCCTCCCGATTTGTAAAAATAAAAGACCGGCATGACGCGGCCTTTTATGTATGATGTTCTTTTTAAACGCCGATCTCGTTTGCGATTTCATACAAATCGTATTCAAAATCTTTTTTCATTTGCAGCGCTTCAAAAATATCAAAATCAACGATTTTATCATGTTGAAGTGCAATCACACGGTTGCCAATGCCTTTTGAGAGGAGCTGCACAGCAGCGTGACCCATCACGCTTGCCATCACACGGTCGCGCACCGAAGCGTTTCCGCCTCTTTGCACATGACCGAGGATCGTTGCGCGGCTTTCAATGCCGGTTTCCGCTTCGATTTTCTTAGCCAGTTCATCGACGCCGCCGACCCCTTCGGCGACAACGATGATGAAATGTTCTTTTCCGGTTTTCTCTGAACGTTTGATTTTTTCGATAATATCTTCAACCTTGAATTCCACTTCCGGCACCAGAATGGCCGTTGCACCGGCTGCAATACCGGTATGCAGCGCAAGATAGCCGGCGTTTCTGCCCATGACTTCGCAAATAGAGCAGCGTTCATGCGATTGCGCGGTATCGCGCAGCCGGTCGATCATTTCAACAGCGGTGTTCATTGCGGTATCAAACCCGATGGTATAATCGGTGCAGGCAATGTCGTTATCGATCGTGCCGGGCAAGCCAACGCAGGGGATCCCACGCAGCGATAAATCCCGTGCGCCGCGATAGGAGCCGTCACCGCCGATAACGACGCAGCCGTCGATCCCGAATTTTTTGCAGGTTTCGATCGCTTTTTGCATGCCCTCTTCGGTTTTGAATTCCGGGCATCTTGCCGTATATAAAACCGTGCCGCCCCGATGAATAATATCGGAAACGCTGCGCAGATCCATTTCAAAAATATCTTCATTGATCAGACCCACATAACCTCTGCGGATCCCCATCACCTTTATGCCTTTTGCAAGCGCCGAACGAACAACGGCGCGAATGGTCGCATTCATACCCGGCGCGTCGCCGCCGCTGGTCAAAACGCCGATTGTTTTTATTTCTGCCATATCAAGACTCCTCCAATTTAAATCTAATGCTATTATATCACCTTTTTTCGCATAATCAAGTGTTTTATCATAATTTCTTGAGGAATTCTAACGCTTGTCCTACTTGTTTTTTTTATTTTATGTGGTAAAATAAAAACAATATGAAAAAGGTGTAAATGAGGTGTGTTTGTGTCGGAAAAGGAAATCAAATTATCCATGTTAACGGATTTGTATGAACTGACAATGGCAAATGGGTTCTATGAAGCGGGAATGGCGGATCAAATCGCCTGCTTTGACATGTTTTTCAGACGCGTGCCGGATAACGGCGGTTTTGCACTGATGGCGGGTCTAAAGCAGATGATCGATTATTTGCAGCAACTGCATTTTGATAAGGAAGATATTGCGTTTTTAAAAAGCAAAGGCTATTTTTCGGAAGGTTTTTTAAATTATTTGAAAAACTTTCAGTTTGCCTGCGATGTCTGGGCGGTTCCGGAAGGTACGCCGATTTTCCCAAAAGAACCGATCGTTACCGTGCGGGGCCCGATCGTGCAGGCGGCGATCATTGAAACAATGGTGCTGCTTTGCATCAACCACCAGTCATTGATTGCGACCAAAGCCAACCGGATTGCCAGAGCCGCGCAGGAACGTGTGGTCATGGAATTCGGCGCCCGTCGCGCACAAGGGGTAGATGCGGCGGTCAATGGCGCCAGAGCCGCTTATATCGGCGGCTGTGCAGGGTCTTCCTGTGTGGCGGCGGACGTTGCGTTCGGCGTTCCGGCGCTTGGAACCATGGCGCACAGCTGGGTGCAGATGTTCGACAGCGAATATGAAGCGTTTTGCACCTATGCGCGGCTATGCCCGGAAAACTGCGGACTGCTGGTGGATACCTATAACACGTTAAAGTCCGGCGTTCCCAATGCGATCCGCTGCTTTGACGATGTTTTGAAACCGATGGGATGCCGCCCGAAATCCATTCGGATCGACAGCGGCGACATCACCTATCTGTCCAAACATGCGCGCCGCATGCTGGACGATGCCGGTTATCCCGACTGCAAGATCATCGCATCCAATTCGTTGGATGAATATATCATTCGCGATTTGTTGATCGAGGGTGCAAAAGTGGATTTGTTCGGGGTCGGCGAACGGCTGATCACAGCGGCGAGCGATCCGGTTTTCGGTGGGGTCTATAAGCTGTGCGCCACTGAAAATCAGCAGGGAGAATTGATTCCGAAAGTGAAATTCAGCGATAATGTCGGCAAGATCACCATTCCGGGATTTAAGCGCTCCTGGCGGCTGTTCGACAAGGATTCCGGGAAAGCGATCGCCGATGTGATCACCATGCACGACGAAAAGATCGACGAAACAAAACCCTATGAAATCTTTGATCCCGATCACACCTGGAAACGCAAAACCGTCACCAATTTTATCGCAAGATCGCTTTGTGTTCCGGTTTACAAACAGGGCAAGCTTGTTTATAACAGTCCGGATGAAACGCAGATCCGCCGGTATTGCGCGGAGCAGGTGGACACCATCTGGGATGAGGTGCAGCGTTTTGAAAATCCGCATACCTATTATGTGGATCTATCGCAAAAGCTGTGGGATTGCCGGGATCAGATGATCAAGGAATACACGGGACTGAAAAAATAAACCGGAGGATGCAGATGAAAAAAGGAATTTGTTTGTTGCTTTGTGCGCTGCTGCTCTGCAGTTTTGCAGGGTGCGGAAAAAACGAGACGGTGGAAACACCGGATGTTACCATTTCAACCGTTATTTCCAAATCCGAAGTGCAGGAGAGCGCTGCGCGTGGCGAAATTATCGGCGTGCAGTTTCAAACCGGGACGCAGGCTGGGACAATTTATGATTATTTTGATGCGGTGATCGAGCAGCAGCGGGAAACGACCGATTATATCGCCGAGGAGGACGAATTGCATTATACCGTCAACGAAGGCCAGACGCTGACCATGATCCAAAGCAGGGACGTTAAGTATTTTTATCCCAATGCCGATGAAGACCGAAAGATCGCAGTGATCGCGGCATTTGGCGACGCTTATCATTTCACCGTCGGCAACGCTTATGAAGACAATATCACAGCGGCGCTGGGCGAACCGGATCAAAGGGATATTCCGGCGCAGTCGGATCTGTTTTATCTCTACCAGACACCGGACACCAACTATTCCCGGCTGACCTATCTGTTCGGGGACATGCGGCTGGACTTTATTTTGCAGTCGGATGCGCTTTGCGCCGTCGTGCTGACCGATACAAGGCTGTATGACGGGCTGGGAAATTCCGAAACCTCCACTGCCGCCGTTTCCGATTCCACCGACGCATAAAAGGTGAGACAGCATGAAAATCATGGCAGTGGATTTAGGACTGGCCAGAACCGGTCTTGCTATATGCGATGCGGGGGAGTTGCTCGCTTCTCCCATCGGGGTATTAGTGGAAAAAAATGAACAACGTTTAATTGAGCAGGTGATCGACGCGGCGGTGCAAAACGGCGCGGAAAGAATCGTCTGCGGTCTGCCGAAAAATATGGACGGCAGCAAAGGTGAACGTGCGCGCGAATGTGAACGCATTGCCGGGATCATCGGCGAGAAAAGCGGTATTGAAACGGTTTTGTGGGATGAACGCTGCACAACGATTAGCGCACATCGTGCGCTGAACGTCACCAACACCAGAGGCAAAAAACGCAAAGCGGTGGTGGATGCTGTCGCGGCGATGATGATTTTGCAAAGCTATCTTGATTTCAGGCGCAATCAAAAATAAAACGATAAAAAGGAACAGCCTACACCGGTAAGCTGTTCCTTTTGCTATGCAAGAATGTCAAAGGATCGTTTCCATTCCGATCTTCTGCGGTGACAGCCCGCATTTTTCATAAAACCGCAATGCGCTTTCGTTGCAGGCCCAAACATTGAGGGTGACGTTATAGCAGCCGCTTTCTTTGGCAAAAGCGCGCACAAAATCATATAGTGCGCGACCCACATGCTGTCCACGGCAATTTTGATCGACGCACAGATCGTCGATATACAATGTTTTGATATCCGTTAAAATGTTGTTATTGATCTGCTGCTGAAAGATGCAAAACGCGTAGCCTTCCACCTCGCCGTTTTCGTTTTCTGCCACAAAGACCGGTTTTGTATCATCCTTTAAAATCTCCGTCAGCTGTGCGTCGGTATATTTTCGCGCGCCGGCTTTAAACAAATCCGGCCGCCCATTGTGATGCACATTCAGCACCTGGGAAAGCAGATCGTTGATTTTTGGAATATCTTTTGTTTTGGCTCTTCGAATGTTCATTTTTTCTCCTATGCTTTGGATACGGTTTGATAATGCTTGCAAATTTCTTTGAGTTCGCAGATTTCACATTTTGGACTTTGCGCTTTGCAGACATCTCGTCCAAAATGCACGATCCTGTGGCAAAAATCCGATGATTTTTCCGGCGGCAGTAATTTTTTCAGCGCCATTTCCGTTTTATAGGGATCCTTGGTGTCGACAAACCCCAACCGGTTGGTAATGCGGATCAGATGGGTATCGGTAACGACTGCCGGTTGATGGTAGATATCGCCCATGATGAGATTTGCCGTTTTGCGCCCCACGCCGGGCAGTTTGGTGAGCGCTTCAATGGAATCCGGCACCTGTCCGTTGAAATCGGACAACAGCATCTGGCACATCAGCACGATATCCCGCGCTTTTGTTTTGTAAAGTCCGCAGGAATGGATGATCTCCTCAATATCTTCAACCTGCGCGCTGGCAAAGTCTTCAATCGACCGGTATTTTTCAAACAGCGGTTTGGTGACGATATTGACCCGCGCATCGGTGCATTGTGCCGAAAGCCTGGTTGCGATTAATAATTCATGCGGTTTTCTTGCTTCCAGCGAACAAGCCGCATCGGGATACCGTTCTTCCATTTTTGCAACGGCAATCAATGCCTTTTCCTTTTTTGTCATGCTCCATTCATTCCTTTATTCTGGGTTGTTGCAATTTGTCAATGTTTTAATCATTTTATCATTTTTTTGTGTGTTATGCAACAGCAAAACGGATATACTTTTTGTATAGAACATGACATAATTGTAAAAAATAATCTTTATGTAACATGATTTATGTAAGCCTTCTTTGACATAAAAGGTTACAAAATTGTAACTTTTAACCGGAAAATCACGCTTTTGAGGGGTAAACCTGTTGAAAACTATGTGGAAAATGTGAATACTATGGGTATATGGAAGTTTATAACAATTTACAGTATTGTAATATCTTTTTTGGAACAGCTTATAGACAAAAATTGATATTTATGCTAAAATATAGTTCAAAGTTCTGTTATGATTTGCACAACACAGGTTAAATTAATATAAAGACAAAGTGAAAAATCAAGAGGTGAATCGATTGTTGCAGCGAACCAAACGGCTGTTGACGCTATTGGCCCTCGTATTGTGGGATATCTTTTCGGTTGCGGTATCCATCTTTTTAGCGTTTCGCATTTGCTACACAGAGCATTATGCCAGAAATGGTATTTGGTATAACCCGATGTCCTGGGTCCCGAACGACATTTTTCCGGAAACGGTTGTGCTGTTCATTGTGATCGCCGCGGGCGGCTTTATCATGATGAATGTGATTTTCGGAAATTATCTCAATGTGCTCCGGCATTTCGGCTGGGGAGAGATGGTTCGGGCTTTTTTGGCGTGGTTATGCTTTTCGGTTGAAATCTCTGTTATTTTATATATTGTCGGTTTGTTCCGCAACTATCCGGCGTATAACATTGTCATGTGTTTTTCGCTGTTGGTCTGCCAGCTTGCAGGAAGGGCAAGTTCGCGGTTGCTTAAGGAATTTTCTGCAAGGATGAATCTGATGTCGCGTGCGACGAAGTCGTATACCGTCCGCACGTTGATCTATGGCGCAGGGGAAGCCGGCGCTTATTTTTGCAGCAAAGCGAAGATGGATAAGGACAGCAAGGTGCTGCCTGTTGTTTTTATCGACGACAATAAACAGCTGCAAAACAGCAGAGTGCACGGCGTTTTGGTTTATGGCGGCTCCGAAAAGCTGGACGAGGCGATCAAGAAATTTGAGATCGACGAGGTGATCGTTGCGATTCCCACCGCCTCAAAGCAGCTTTTAAAATATGCGATCGACGTTTGCAGTGAAAATAAATGCCGGATTCGCAGATTCGGAAACATCGATGACATTGAGTTGTCGAAAGTCAAGGTCACGCACATTGAAATCGAGGAACTGCTGCGCCGTGACAGCGTGAAGCTGAACATGGAAAATGTCAGTGCCTTTATCAAAGATAAGGTTGTGTTGGTTACCGGCGGCGCGGGCTCTATCGGATCAGAAATCTGCCGGCAGGTTTTATCCTTTGGCTGTTCGCATCTGGTGATTTTTGATATCCATGAAAACGGGTTGTATGATATCGACATTGAGCTGCGCAAGAAGTATCAGGGAAAATATAGCCTGCGGCTCGGTTCCATTCGGGACCAGAAACGGCTTAGCGAAGTGTTTGACGAATTTTCACCGAAAGTAGTGTTCCATGCCGCCGCGCATAAGCATGTCCCCATGATGGAATACAGTCCGCGTGAAGCGATCAAAAACAACGTGCGGGGCACCATCAACGTTGCGATGGAATCGATCATGCACCATGCGGATAAATTTATTTTGATTTCAACCGATAAAGCGGTCAATCCCACCAATATCATGGGCGCGTCCAAACGCATTGCAGAAGAGGCAATCCAGCTGCTCGACACCATGTCTGAGACGGATCTGTCCGCCGTGCGGTTCGGCAATGTGCTGGGTTCTAATGGCAGTGTTGTGCCGCTTTTCCGTTCTCAGATCGAAAAGGGCGGTCCTGTTACCGTGACGCATAAAGACATGCGCCGGTATTTTATGACGATCCCGGAAGCGGTGCAATTGGTGCTGGAAGCCGGCGCCATGGCAAAGGGCGGAGAAATTTTTGTTTTGAATATGGGCGAACCGGTGCGCATCTATGATCTTGCCTGTGATCTGATCCGGCTTTCCGGCTACGAGCCCTATGCGGATATCGACATTCAGTTCACCGGTCTGCGGCCGGGCGAAAAGCTGTTTGAAGAGATCAGCATGAAAGAGGAGGATATGTCCAAAACGCCTAACGATAAAATTTATATCATGAAACCAATGGAATATGATCCGACGGATCTGGCTGAGCATTTAAAAGAGTTAGAGCATCTGGCGGTCGACGGAACAATGGAAGAGATGTTCGCAATGGTCAAGGTGCTGGTTCCCACATTCGACCATGATCCCGGCGTGCCTGATGCATAATGTTTTGCCATTTGGTGAAGATAATGGTAAAACGGTAAAAGGAATGTAAAGCAAGGATGTTTTTAAAAAAGTATGAGGCGCTCCCCGATCAACTGCAAAATGAAAAGGTCAAATATTATTATGATGTCATCGCCGCGAAAAAAGCGACCTGTTTTTTCAAAACGGTCTTTGATTATCTGCTGGCGTTGTTTCTGTTTATCATTTTGCTTCCTTTTCTTTTGATCATCGGTATTTTAGTCAAATGCACCTCAAAAGGACCGGTCTTTTTTTACCAGGTGCGCGTGGGTCGTTATCTAAAGCCGTTTAAGATCATCAAATTCAGAACGATGGTTGTAGGCGCCGAAAAAATGGGAGCGCAGATCACCGTCGGGGAAAAGGATCCCCGCATCACCGGGATCGGAGCGTTCTTGCGCCGGTTCCGGCTGGATGAACTGCCGCAGGTGATCAATGTGTTAAAAGGGGACATGAGCTTTGTCGGCACCCGGCCGGAGGTTCCCAAATATGTCAAGCGGTATCAGCCGGAAATGCTCGCCACCCTGCTTTTAAAGCCGGGCATCACAGGGCTTGCCAGCATCGCCTTTAAGGATGAAAACGCGATGCTCGGTGAAGAGGACAGCCCGGAGGCCGCCTATGTGAACAAGATCCTGCCGGTGAAAATGAAGATCAATCTGGAATACATCGAAAAAATGTCTGTTTTAGAGGACATAAAAATCATGTTTAAAACGCTGTGCTGCGATCATTAAAAAAAGAGGACGATTCCGTCCTCTTTTGTGATGTTTTATTACTCATTAAACAAGGGGGAATTGTAATGAAAGCAAAAAGAATTTTGTGCTTCGTTTTGGCGGTTATTTTTTGTTTGATAACTGCAGCCTGCAATGACAATGCGGTTGAAAAGGAAACACCGGAAACAGTACATACAAGCAAAACGAGTTCTAAAGTACAAACGGATGCGCAGGCAGTTATAAAAACAGAGAGCTTGCAGGGGAAAAGCACCGATCCATCGGAAAAGAGTACAGGTGTGGGGACTACACAAAAGTCCTTGCGCACTCTGAAAACGGAAGCATTGTCAACGCAGGAATTATGTGATAAATGTAATGATTTTCCACCGATTAAAGGATCGCGTTATTGCCAAAACTGCAAATGCTTGCTTTGCGACCGGGTTCGCAAAGCAAGGTTTTCATATTGTTCACGTCATAAATGTTCAGTATCAGGCTGCGACTGGCCGCGGGGTGATTCCAGCAGATATTGTCTTGAACATAAATGCATGGTTTCCGGTTGTAGCAATCAAAGTGAATATGACGGCTTCTACTGTTCTTCTCACACCTGCCTGCATGTCGGCTGTTCCCAGATGCGGGAAGGATATAGTATGTATTGCATTGAACATAAATGTATAGAACCGGGGTGCAACAGTCCAAGAAGTTTTGGTTCGGAGTATTATTGCATACTGCACGATCTGGATTAAAAAAACAAAATGTCCATTCGAAAACGAATGGACATTTTGTTTTCTAAAAAATTTAAAACCAACTGAAGATTCAAATCACGATCCCGCCGTTGGGACTCAAAACCTGACCGGTGAAAAATTCGCCGGCGTTTCCGGCTAAAAATAAAACCGTGTTGGCGACATCGATCGGGGAGCCGAGCCGCTGGAGCGGAGTTTCTTCTGCCAATTCCTGTTTGTCCGCGTCACTCAAATGATCGAGCATCGGCGTTTCGATCACGCCGGGCGCGATGCAGTTCACCTGGATACCGCTGGGGCCGACCTCCTTTGCCAACGCCTTTGAAAATCCGATCACCGCCGCTTTGGAAGCGGAATAGACCACTTCACAGGATGCGCCGGTCAATCCCCAGATCGAGGAGATATTGATGATTTTACCCTGCTTTTTATGGATAAAATGCGGCAGAAAAGCTTTTGTCATTAAAAAAACGCTTTTGAAATTGACATCCATCATGCGGTCGAATTCATCGTCGCTAACGTCGGTTATCAGCTTTTGGGAGGCGATACCGGCATTGTTAATGAGCACATCGACGCCGCTGAAATCTTCAATGACCGTTTCTTGCAAACGAGAAACTTCGCTGCTATTTGCAAGGTCACAGCGATAGATTTGTGCGCTGCCGTTTGCACTGCGGATCTGTTCGAGCAGATTTTCGGCGCTTTTCCGGTTGTCGTGATAAACAGCCGCAACCCGAAACCCGTTTTGCGACAACGTGAAGGCGATCTGCCGACCGATTCCGCCGGACGCGCCGGTCACAACTGCCGTTTTCTGCGCCTTCATTGTTCCAAAAACAGCGGCATCAGCTGTCTGCTGTCCGCAAGGTATAACCCGGTTTCTTTTGCGTTTTGTTCTGTAAACACACAGCCGTTTTGCGGTTTGCGGCTGTCGAAGATCATAAAGGGAACCGGATCGGAGGTGTGTGTTTTGATAGACAGCGGGGTGGGATGATCCGGCATGATCAAAACGCGGTAATCGCCCATTTCCGCTAAAGCCTTTACCACCGGCGCCACGATTTTTTCATCGATCAGTTCGATCGCATGCACTTTGTTTTGCGCTTCACCGCGGTGTCCGCATTCATCCGGCGCTTCCAGATGGATGAAAACAAAATCCTGCCCATTTTTGAATTCCTGAATCGCAGCCTGTGCTTTTCCATCGAAATTGGTGTCGATATAGCCGGTGACGTTTTCCACCTGTGCGACCCGCATACCGCCCAGCCGTCCGATGCCGCGAATGAGATCGACAGCGGAAACCACAGAGCCCTTTAATCCGAATTTTTCAGAGAATTGCTCTAGGTGCGGACGTTTGCCCTCACCCCAGAACCATGCGGAATTAGCAGGACGCAGTCCTTTTTCTTTCCGTTTGCGGTTGACCGGATGATTTTCCAGCACCGCAACGCTCTGTTTCATCAATTCGATAAACGGCTGCGCGTCGGGATTTTGGGACAGATGGGGGCCGATCACCTGATCGGAAATATCATGCGGCGGGGTCAGCCCCAGGTTGAGTTTCCCGTCATCTACCACCAGACAGTGCCGGTATTGCACGCCGGTGTAAAAATGGCGGTGAGAATCGGAAAAGGCGGCTTCCAGCGCTTTGATGAGTTCGTCTGCTTCCGGTGTTGTAATATCGCCGCCGCAGTAGTCGACCATAACGCGGTCTTCATAGGTATCGGCATCGGACAGTGTGACGAGATTGCAGCGCAGCGCCGCCTGATCGTCGTTTAACTGGATGCCGAGATTTGCCGCCTCCAGCGGAGAACGACCGGAATAGCAGGTTTTGGCATCGTAACCGAGTACCGACAGGTTGGCAACATCGCTGCCGGGCTTTAATCCATCCGCTACCGTTTTGCACATGCCGACCGTCGCCTGCTTTGCAAGGTTATCCATGTTTGGCTTTTTTGCCGCTTCCATTGGTGTTTTGCCATTTAATGCATCGACCGGCAGATCCGCCATGCCGTCGCATAAAATCACAACATATTTCATAAATGAAACACTCCTATTATTATTTAAAATAATCAATGCCGGCCGCAAAGATGCGTGTGTCCTTATTGCCGGGAACATTGATATAACATCTGCTGGTACGCCGCTGCGGCAGCGTCATTTTGCCGAGTACTCGTCCGTCCGGGGAGGAAATGCCTTCGATCGCGCAGACGGAACCGTTAGGGTTAAACGGCGTCTTGCCGGTGGGCTTATCGGTTTTATCCACATACTGCGTTGCGATCTGTCCGTTTTTGATCAGTGCGGCGACGTCTGCTTCGTCGGCGATAAAGCGACCGTATAAGTGCGAAACCGGCAATGTGTGCAATTCGCCCGGCTCACAGTAGGCCATCCACGGCGAAGCAACGGAGGTCACACGTGTGGTAACCAGCTGCGACACATATTTTCCGCTTGCATTCGGCGCGATGCAGGGGGAAGAATCCGTCGGCGCAGAGAAGCTGCCGTTTGGCAGCAAGCCGCATTGCAGCAAAGCGGCAAAACCGCCGCCAATACCCAGAATCAAACCGCGGCGCAGCAATAGTTTGCTCACCGCTTCCCGCACCTGCATGCTGTTTAACACGGCTGTCATATATCGCACCGATTCTTCGCCGCTTTGCAGCATCAGAATTTGCGCGTTATTGATCGCCCTGCACAGATGTTTGACCGATTCACCCTGGTATTTGGTGTTGAAATAAAGAACATTGCAGTTTCCGCCTGCTTTGTCAAACGCGCCCGCACAGCTTTCTTCGCCGTCTGCAAACGGAAAAACGGGAATCAAGACATTGGGTTTTGCAAATTTGCCGTCCGGTTTTAATGTGATGCGTTTTTTGCAATATGGCACGTTCGCCATCGGCGTTTTTCCCGGATTATTTGCGGGATATGTTTTTTCATACCGGGCGTTCCAGCTGGACAGTGCATCTGCCATCGAAATTATGCAGCCCGGAAACACAAAGTTGTTTTCTTTGGTTGTTTTCCCGATAATCACGGTGTTCATGCCGGAAAAAGCGCCGGGATCCGCTGTTTCCACAATAATGGAAGCACGAAAATCGGTGAACAATAGGTTTTTATCAGAAATATCAAAGCGAACACCCAGCCCGTTTCCAAAACTCATTTTGGCAACCGTTGCAGCGATACCGCCGGACTTGACAACACCGGCGGACAGGATTTTAGAGCTGTGGGACAGATAATGCAGCTGTCGGTAAAGCACCTTTGCCCGGTCAAAATCAGGTAATCCGGTTTTGGCGACTGTCGGCATAGGGATAAACAAAATCGTGGAATCCGCATGTTTGAACGCGGCGGAGATCACGTCGTTAACCTTTGAAACACCGAGGGCAAATGCGGCAAATGCGTAAGGTGACGCAAAATCGTCCGACACGTCGGTCATACAGTTGTTTTCCACTGCGGGAATACCCATGCCGGTTTGGGCGGCAAATGCGCCGAGCATGGCACAGACCGGGTTTCCCCAGCGGGACGGCATGGTTTCCGGTTGTTTGCAATACTGTGAAAAAGACAGCTTTGCATCCAATGTGTTAGCACCGACCGCCACGATCTTGGATAGGCTTTCCATAACAGCAAATGCCGCGCCGTGGAAAGGACTACGCGCCGTGATGTCCGGCACACAACCGAAGCTGATGACCGTGGTGGTGGTGGTTTTGCCAAACGGCGCCGGAATTTTTTGCACACAGGCTTCCTCGGGAGTGAGCTGGTATTTGCCGCCGAAGGGGGCGAGCACTGCATTGGCCTGCTGTGAATGATCATATTGCATCGAAAAGCTTTTTTTGAAAGCAACATCCGGGCGTTTTAAATTTTTCAAAAACGCTTCGCCGACCGGCAGCTCTTTGAGTTCGGCGGGCAATGCCGGCGCGATGCCGAGCGGATTGGCGGGCGCCGCGATAAACACGTTGGTGCTGATGGGGGAATATAGCCGATTCATCAAATCAAACTGCAGCGTGAAATATTCCTTTTTATCCAGATAAAAACGCAGGCAGTTTTCGTCTGTGACGGTACCGGCAACATGTGCTTTCAGGTTGAGCTTGTGCGCCATTTCTTTGATTTTCACTTCCGACGCTTTGTCCACAATGATCGCAACGCGCTGTGATCGTGTGTACAGTGCCCTGCCGATCGGGCAGGATTGTGTTTTGATGACCTGATCCAGGTGAATATCCATCGGCAGATCCAGACTTGCAAGCCCGCCGCAGACGCTAAGATGAAAATCACAGCTTTTTTTAATCAGCAGTGCGATATCGGGAGCTGTTACCAGCCGCCGGATCTGCTTTTGCACTTCCGGATTGAGTATTTGCAGCTTTCCGGGCAGCGCACAATCCGTTTGCCGGATCCTTCCGCCTAGAATAATCAGTGAATCTCCGGGTGCCGGCGCAGAACGGGTAATATTGCCTTTGGAAACTGCGGCAGCGGATGCGGAAAATTGAATTTGCCGGTCGGTGTTGCCGCCGAACACGATCTCGCATTGACCGACCGGCAGACCGGCGCGCCGGTTATATTCCGCTTTGATGCGGTTATCATGAAACGTTTTTAATGGAATTTGCGAAAGAGGTTTTGAAAGATCGGTTTGCTCATCCGGGTCTTCAGGCATAGGAGCATTGTTGACAACAACACTTTGAAACGGCACGGCACGGGACGCCAGATGTGCGGCTAGCGCATCATCAAAATAAACAAAATCATTTGGATTGCCGCCGGTGTTTTTAAACGACAACATCCATTGCTCAGTCACACCGTCGACATCTGGAAAAAGATCGATCCGGTTGCCCTCCGGCGTTTGTTCAATATCGGAAATCAGTCCCTGTTTTTTCAGAACATTTATTCCGATGAAAGCAATATCGTCCAAACTGACCGGCCGGTTTCGCTCTCTGCCGAGTTCCCGTCTTGCGGTCAGGTATTCATCCAGTGCAATTTTGACCGGCACATTCAAAGGGCTTTCTGAAATTTCAATGCCGTTGATTTTGGTTTGCGTCAGACTCGGCGATTTGGCCTTGACAAATGAATGGATCGCATACAGCTGCACATCGGTCGGGTTGACGCCTTTTGCTTTACATAAATCCCGCAGTTTATACAAAGCGTCATATGGTTTTTCAATTCCCAGCGTCTGGCAAAGCTGCTGAATTTCATAGTCGTTTTTGGAACCAAAATCTTCAATGACAGAAGCTTTGATTGGTGGCTCTGCTTTTTCCTCCAAACTCAGCGGCTTGGTGTTGGTGACAATTTCCGCCGCTTTCGGATCCACCAGTATTTTTTTGATCTCTTCGATCTTGGCCAGATTGATCACATTGGACAGCGCGATGATGGTGGCGCAGTGAATCGTCAACTCCTCTGTGATTCCACATACCCGCAGTGTCTGCCGCAAATCTTCGGCAGTATGGTCAAATTGGCCGGACAGCCGCGTGATGGCAAAATAAGTCCATTCCGACGTCAGCGGCAGATAATCGGCAAATGCCGTATCCGCGCTGTCGCAGGCAATACGCTTAACACGATCGATCGATTCGCTGTCAAGCCCTTCGATGTCATATCGTGTAAAAATCCGAATATCTACGTCGTTATCCAAATCAATATTTTGTTTAATTAAAGCTAAAATACAATGCGCCTCGCTGTCGAGTCCGCGTTTTTTTTCGGTAAACAATCGAAAAATCAAAACATACACCTCAAAAACGAAAAAATCTTGCTTAAAATTCCAAAATTTTATTTTTAAAACTTGTATTCTTAACTATTTTATCACATTTAACAGCAAAAGCAAAGCGCTTTTTACAGGAAAGAAAATAAAAAAAGCTTTATTTTTGTTTTTAAGTGATATATAATAAATTTAATTTCGCATAAAGCGCAATATTTATAGTATGTTTACAAATCGGTGTTTGAATTTTGTTAT
The DNA here is from genome assembly GCA_946493765.1 of uncultured Clostridia bacterium. Classification (GTDB taxonomy): domain Bacteria; phylum Bacillota; class Clostridia; order Oscillospirales; family Acutalibacteraceae; genus RUG11462. Next base: position 21,385 of record CAMMAZ010000025.1, read on the forward strand.
TATTTTTACAATCTATCTATACTTTATTGGATTGTTACATGAAAGGATGGGAATCGAATGATCGAGGTACAGCACCTCACAAAGAAATATGGAACGCACCTTGCGGTCGAGGATGTTTCATTTACCGTCAACGACGGCGAGATCCTCGGATTTTTAGGACCGAACGGTGCCGGGAAATCCACATGCATGAATATTTTGACCGGTTATTTGTCTGCGACAAAAGGGGACGTTTCGATCGACGGTTATGATATTCTTCAATCACCGGCTGCTGCTAAACGGCGCATCGGCTATTTGCCGGAGATGCCCCCGCTTTATCTGGATATGACGGTGAAAGAATATCTCAGTTATGTATATGAATTAAAAAAGGTAAAGCTGGTAAAGGGCCCGCATATTGAAGAAATTTGCCGGCTGACGAAGATCAAGGACGTTTATCACCGGCTGATCGGCAGTTTATCAAAAGGCTACCGGCAGCGTGTCGGTATTGCGCAGGCGCTTGTCGGGAATCCCAAAGTCCTGATTTTGGACGAGCCGACTGTCGGCTTGGATCCCAAACAAATCATGGAAGTGCGCAACCTGATCCGCATGCTCGGCAAAACGCACACCGTTATTTTAAGTTCACATATTTTAACGGAAGTGCAGGCAGTCTGCGATCGGATCATTATTATCAATAAAGGTAAAATTATTGCGGACGACACGCCGGACCGTTTGTCTGACGCCATGTCGGACGACCATTCCATGTCGGTCGTGATCGAAGGGGACCGGCATGTTGTTGCTAAAGAAATTGCTGGATTGCCCGGCGTGAAAAGCGTGCATTTTATCAAAAGCCATGACAATGCATCGGAATTTGCGATAGATCCTGTTGTCGGCTATGATTTCCGGCATGCGCTGTTCAGTCTGGCAGCAGAAAAAAATTGGCCGATTTTGCAGTTGCAAAATAACCAGATGACATTGGAAGATATCTTTTTACGGCTGACAGACGAATCTTATTATACACAGGGACTGCAAAAATCCCTTCAGATCAGAAAACAGGCCAATGAGATTGTAGATGAAAACGAACAGCAGCCGGTTAAGGAGGAAGAGGCTTAAAATGGGTGCAATTATCAAAAAAGAGTTTAAAATGTATTTTTCAAGTCCAATCGGTTATGCGATTATCGGCGTTTTGCTGATTTTCAGCTGTTCCTACTATTTAGCACCTTTTCAAGGCGGCCTTGCAGATATGTCTTATGTGTTCAGCGGCATCGTTACCATTGTGTTTTTCGTTGTGCCGGTGATCACCATGCGCACTTTCAGTGAAGAAAAAAACAAAAGGACGGATCAGCTGCTGCTGACCTCTCCGGTGAGTATCGGTGGTATTGTGCTGGGCAAGTTCTTTGCGGCTATACTGTTTTTTGCAGTTTATGTCGGCATCATGGTGCTTTATAACTTTGCATTTTTGTTTTTCGGCGCCATGCCGCATATGCTCACGTTTTTCGGTAATGTGTTAGGCATTTTGCTGCTTGCCGGTTCCCTGATTGCAATCGGTATTTTTATCAGTTCTCTGACCGAAAGCCAGATCGTGGCAGCAGTCGCAAGCTTTGGCGTTTCCTTTTTGCTTTTGCAGCTGGACACCATAGCTGCTATTTTTAACAACACAGTTGTAACGTCTATCTGCGACTGGATTTCTTTTTCCGGTCGTTACGCGACCTTTACAGAAGGATACTTTGATTTATCCAACATCATCTTTTTCCTGACGGTCATTGCAGTTTTTCTGTTTTTAACCATGCGTGTGATCGACAGAAAACGCTGGGCATAAAGGAGGAATAAAAACATGCGGACAAAGAGGAAAAATCCTGACATGGATCAGATAAAAGTTCCTTTTTTCAAAAGAAAAAAGGTAAAATACGGTGCGATCTCCACCGGAATTATTGCGTTATTTATTGTGGCGATGGTGCTTGTGAACATTTTAGCGACCGCGTTGTCGGATAATCTTATAGAGATGAGTCTGGATTTGACGGCATCCAAGGATTACACCATCGGCGAACAGAACCGCGAATGGATCGAAGCGATCGATAAACCGGTCAATATTGTGTTTACCTGCACGGAGGATTATTATAAAAACGATTATTATCAGAGTATTTCCGAGCAGTACAGCGATCTGACCGGGGGACAGTATTTTGTGCAGACGGTCGAGCTTTTGAAAAATTACACAAAGCTCAACAGCAATATAACTTTAAAATTTATCGATTCCAATACGCCGGACTTTTATGAATATTATGAAAAATATTCGTCTGAAGATTTTTATGCGGGCGATATCATTATCGAAAGCAGTTTTGAAAACAGCGCCGGCGAATTGCAGGAACGGTATAAGGTTTTATCGCTGGATGATTTATATCTGATCGACGATACCTATGCGCAAACCTATGGTTATCTGATTTCCGGTTCCAACGTGGAATCCAAAGTCACTTCCGCGCTTTATTACGTGACCAAAGAGCAGCAGGACAAGGTGACGTTTATTACCGGTTACGGCTGCTACAATTCCGCGGCGCTGAGTGATTTTACAACGATGCTGACCGAAAACAACTATGATGTCACAGAGATCGGAACGCTTGACAGCGAAGAGATCCCTGCTGATACTGATATTTTGGTGCTTGCCGCGCCGCAGACGGATATGTCGGAAAATGAAATCAAAATCCTGAATGATTTTCTGATGAATGCAGATGAAAACGGCGATCCGCAATTTTCCAAAAATCTTTTGTTTTTCGCTTCCAGCAAACAGACGAGCCGGTCACTGCCGAATATCGAAGGGTTACTGAGTGACTGGGGCATTACCTTTGCAGACGGTATTGTATATGAAACCGATTCATCTTATCATGTGGCGGGTTCCAATACATTACTTGCCATGTTCAGCACGGAGACTGATTATATGGCGTCGCTCAATACCGGTTTTCGGTATTATAGCGACGATCTCCGGCCGATGACAGCTGCATTTTCCGAACAAGGAAATTATAAGGCGCAGACGATCATTGCGACCAACACTACGGCGGTCATCCGTCCCTATGACGCGGATGCGTCATGGAATCCGGATGATGCGGAAAGAATGTCCTATGCCGGCATGATCTATTCCAACTACAGCGAAAACAACGGCGAAACCACCTCAAATATTTTGGCGGTGGCCTCCGATAACTTTATCGGCACCGGCTATAACACCAGTTCCTACGGTAACTTTGACCTGATGCAGCGAATGATGGACACAATGGTTGGCCGGCAGGCGGATGAAAATTATGAAGTGGAAACGAAAGTGATCGATACCGCTACGTTTGCAGCGCCGTCTGAAACCACAGTTAATGTGATGACGGTTATCGTCTATGTGATACCGGTTCTTGTGGTGGTCTTTGGCGTGATTGTTTATATCAGAAGGAGAGTCAAATAATGAACAACCGGGATAAACAGCAAAATCAACCGGATGTGCAGGAGCAGCAATCCACCATTTTTGTCGAGCCATCCAAATCGGATAAGGGCCCCGGTAAACAAAAGAAAAAGAAATGGGATGCTTATCTGCGTTTGACTGCGGGACTGATTGCTGCGGTCGTGTTTTTGACCGGTACGGTGCTGTGCGTTCACTTTTTCAGTGCAGGCGCCGAAACGGAAACAGAAACGGCAACCGAGCAGGACAGTGTGCTGTATTTAACGAAAGATGCCGATGTCAGCCTGGAGGATATGACAAATCCGGCAGCGGATGCGATTTCCAATATTTTATCTGTTGATATCACAAATGATGGAGGCACCTATACCATTGTTCCGGTCGAGGATGAGGAGAATGTCTATTTTACACTGCGGGATTATGATGATTTTGCAATCGACACAGACACGGTGACCTCCATTGCCGATGCGGTCTTTGATGTAACGGCGACGATGAAAATTCCCGACCGTTTTTCCATGGAGGACTGCGGCTTGGATGATGAACACGCCTCGGCTATTGTGGAGGTTCACATGGCGGACGGTAGTGATTTTACCATTAAGATCGGTAACCGGGTGCCAAACGGCAACGGAAATTATTATGGATGGACATCGTTGACAGATGGGATCTATGTCATAAACAGTGAATCCTATTCCTCCTTTACACAACACGTGGAGGATTGTGCGGATACCGTTTTGTTTGAAACCTTTTCCCCTGAAAATGATGACGACAGTTACTTTTATGAGGGTTCGCTGATTCAATTTGAACGGATCACCTACAGCGGTGCGCGCTTTGCAAATGATTTGGTGCTCGGTTACGATGACGAATCCAGCGACGCACTTATTTACCATGTTTTAGAGCCGGTTTCGACCTATGCAAGTGATGAACAGGTTGCCGAGCTTCTGGAACCGCTGACCGAAGGTATGACCGCATCCGGCGCTTATGCCGTGCATCCGACAGATGCGCAGTTGAAAGAATACGGGCTGGACAATCCGGAAACGATACTGACCTATACCATTAAGGACCGTACAATCGAACTGCGCTTTTCCGAGATCGGCGTGAAGGACGAGGGCTATTACGCCTGTATGGTCGACGATGTGCCGGTCATTTTCATGGTCATGGCGGACTTGTATGAATTCGTGGAATGGGATCTGGATGATCTGCGTTTTTCACTGTTGTTTGCTAAAAATATCGATGCGATAGAAACCTTCCGTGTGGAATATGGGCAGACCGATCTGACCTACGAGATCAGTGAAGATGAAGTCACCGATCTGGAGGGAGAAACCACCTCTGAGCTTTCGGTTATCTGTAGCTCCTCTCCGGTCAATGCGGAATATTTCCAGTATCTCTATCAGGAATTGGTTTTGGTTAAGGCTTCCAAATATTTAGGTGCCGATGAAACGGCGCCAACGGGGACGCCATATCTTAAAATCACGATCACCTACAATACCGGGGAGAGCAGCGATGTGTTGACTTTTATTCGATACAGTGATTTGTATTATCACTATACCATCAACGGTATCGGCGATTCCCTGGTTCGATATGACACAGTGGAGAGCCTGACACAGCATTTTGACGATCTGCAGGCAGGCCGGGAAATCAAATCTCCGACACAATAAGACAAAAGAAGCCGTTTAGCATTTGCAAAACGGTTTCTTTTTTTGTAAGACCTTTAGAAAAAAGATTGATTAAAGCTTGTAAAAATGCTATAATAATCTAGAATTGACATAGAAAGGCAAGGGATGTTTTATGGACCAAATCCAAATCGAATCTCTGGCAAACGGCGTTGAGGGCTGCCATATTCAAACGGCGCAGTTCAAAACCTCGCGCATTAGCATCAATTTGTTTTTGCCGATCCAAGAAACCGACGTTTGCGCCAATGCACTGCTGGCCGGTCTTTTGACCCGCGCATCAGCCGACTATCCCGATTTTACCCATTTAAATCAGCGTTTAAACGAGCTTTACGGCGCGACGCTTTTTGGCGACGTGATGAAATTCGGCGATATGCAGATCGTGAAATTCGTGATCAACGTTTTGGATGATTGCTACACGCTGGGCGGCGAAAAAATTTCGCAGGACGCCGCAGAGCTTTTGTTATCGATGATTTTTACTCCACCGCTGCAAAACGGATTGTTTAGCGAGCAGGATTTTGAGAGTGAAAAACGGCTGCTCATTGAGCAGATCAACGGCGAGATCAACGACAAGCGCCGTTATGCGATCACCAAAACCGAAAGCGCGTTGTATCAGGGTGAACCCAGCGGCATTTCAAGATACGGCGATATTAAAGACGCCGAAAATCTGACCAACGCACAGGCGGTCGCCGCCTGGAAAGCGATGCTGCAAAACGCTTTTGTGCGGGTCAATATCGTCTCTTCCACCGCACCGGACGCGGTTTATCAAAAAATAAAAGAATATTTTGCCCCGCTTGATCGCAATGCGCAAAAAATAGATGTGACGAAAAAACATGCTGGCAGACAAGATGTTTTGAAATTGGAAGAACACATGAATGTCACACAGGCAAAGCTTTGCATGGCGTTTGCCGTATCCGGCATGGATGACGCGAAAGACAAAGACGCAGTGCGTGTCATGACCGACATGTTCGGCGGCGGTCCATATTCCAAACTGTTTGCGAATGTGCGGGAAAAACAAAGCCTTTGCTATTACTGCGCCGCAAGACCGAATTTCCAGAAAGCGACCATCCTGGTCGACAGCGGTATTTTGGAAGAAAACCGGCAAAAAGCGATCGACGGGATTTTGCAGCAATTAAAAGAAATGCAAAACGGCAATTTTTCTGAAGATGATCTGGCAGCATCCAAAATGGCGCTGACCGACAGTGCACGAACCGTCTGCGATTCACCGGCGGATCTGGATACCTGGTATGCACTGCGGATTTTTGAAAACGATCCCGGCATTGAAACCTTTATTGGCCGTGTAAACAGCGTGTCGAAAGAAGATGTCCAACGTGCAGCGAATGCGGTAACGCTCGACACGGTCTATTTCCTTGGAACAAACGGGAATGAAGGAGGCGCAAATCAATGAAAACAGTTGTTGAAAACAAAGGGATCAAAGAACAATGTCAAATCTACCGGCACAAATCCGGCATGAACATCTATGTCTGTGAAAAGCCGGAATATTCCTCTGCCTACGCGATTTTCGGCACGCGCTATGGATCGATCGACACCAAATTCAGATTGGGCGGCGACGCGGCGTTTACCGAGGTGCCGGAGGGCATTGCGCATTATCTGGAACACAAGCTTTTTGAAAGCGAGGACGGCGACGCCTTTTCAAGATACGCCAAAACCGGCGCGATGGCCAATGCGTTTACCTCCTTTGACCGCACCTGCTACCTGTTTTCCTGCTCCTCTAATTTTGAGGATTCTTTCCGAATCCTTTTAGACTTTGTGCAGCATCCTTATTTTACCGAAGAAACGGTGCGCAAGGAACAGGGGATCATCGGGCAGGAAATCCAGATGTATGACGATTCCGCACCGTGGCGGGTGCTGTTCAATCTGCTTTGCGCGCTGTATCATAATCATCCGGTGCGCATCGATATCGCCGGAACCATTGAATCGATCGCGCAGATCAATGCGGATCTATTATATCAGTGCTACCGCACATTTTATAATTTAAGCAACATGTTCATCTGCGTGGCGGGCAATGTGAAAGCAGATGAGGTGTTCCGGCTGTGCGATGAACTGCTGCTGGATAGTGAGCCCGTTTCCATCGAACGCGCCACCCATGCGGAGCCGGAAGAAATCGTGAAAAAATCAGTGGAAATCAAACTGCCGGTTTCGATGCCGCTGTTTGCTATCGGCTATAAAGAACGGTGTGAAAAGCCGCAGAAGACCGTGAAGGAACGGGTGTGCACTGAAATTTTGATGAAAATCCTTTTCGGATCGGATTCACAGCTGTATAAAGAACTGCTGGATGCTGAGCTGATCAACGATAAATTTGAAGCGGAATATTTCACCGGACACGGTTATGCCGCCGTGCTGGTCGAGGGTGAGTCCAAAGACCCGCAGGCGGTCTATGAAAAGATCAACGCGGCGATCGCAGATGCGAAAAGAAACGGCGTGACAAAAGAGCAGTTTGACCGCGCGCGCAAAGCGATCTACGGTGCGGATGCCGCGGCTTACAACAGCGTGGAAAACATCGTCATGTCGATGGTCAACGCGGCGTTTTTAAACGAAGGGGTGTTCGACGAGATCGAAACCGTCAAATCCGTCACACTGGAGGACGTCAACCAAAGACTGCGGGAGATTTTAGATCCTGCACACTCTGCGATTTCTGTTGTCAGCGGGGAGGAATAAAAGCATGGAAACGGTCAATATTTTCGGACTGGAATTTGATTATTACCGTTATTTCACCATTCCCGGTACCGATTTTAAAATTTATTGGTATGGCGTTTTGATCGCCATCGGCTTTGCACTGGCTTTGATCTATGGCCTGAAACGCGCAAAATCCTTTGGGATCAGCAGCGACCGGCTGATCGACTGCATCATCGTCACCGCACCCTGTGCGATTTTGGGCGCCCGGTTTTATTATGTTTTGTTTTATAACCATGATTTTTCCACCTTTTTTGATTTCAGAGACGGCGGGCTGGCGATTCTGGGCGCAGTGATCGTGGCGGTGATCGTCGGCGCACTGATGTGCAAACTGCGAAAAGTCAATATTTTGTCAGCCCTTGATCTGGCGGCGCTGGGCTTTTTGATCGGTCAGGCGATCGGCCGGTGGGGCAATTTCATCAACCAGGAAGCGTTCGGCACCGCGACCGGCAGCGATTGGTTTGGTATGACCGGCAACATCATTGTGGAGAAAACCGGCAGCACTGCGCTGGTGCACCCCTGTTTTTTATATGAATCGCTCTGGTGCTTTATCGGTTTTCTGCTGCTGCATTTCCTTTCTAAAAAGCGGGCGTTTAACGGACAGATCGCCGCGCTTTACATGGTGTGGTATGGGCTTGGCCGTGCCGTGATCGAAGGGTTGCGCACCGATTCTTTGATGATCGGAGATTTTATTCGGGTATCGCAATTGTTGTCGATATTGATGGTGATCGCCGGTGCGATCTGGCTGGCGGTAGGATTATCATGGGCCAAACGTAAAAAACAAGAAGAGACCTATGCGCCGGTATTTGATATCGATGAACTGGATATCGATGCTTCTGACATTGCGGACAATGATAAAAAGGAAGAGAACGATGCGCAAGATGATGCGCAAAGGGAAACGGACATCGCCCAAACTGCACAGGATGAAACCGATGCCCAGTTGGAAGCGGAATCGGAAGAAAAGCAGGATAAAGGCGAAAAAATGTAAAAGCGTCGCATGATAAAATTGAACAATTTAAAGACGTTTGAAAAATAGAAAGGAATGGTTTTGCAAATGGCAGAACGCATGGATGGAAAGCTGGTGTCCGCCAGCGTCAAACAACGGGTGGCGGATGAAACGGCAAAGCTGAAAGAAAAGGGTATCACACCGGGACTTGCGGTGATTATCGTCGGCGACGATCCGGCGTCCAGAGTTTATGTCAACAACAAGAAAAAGGCCTGCGCGGCAGTCGGGTTTTATTCGGAGGAATATACCCTGCCGGAAAACACCACGATGGAACAGCTATTATCGGTGATCGAGGTGTTAAACAGCAGGGAAGATATTGACGGGATTTTATGTCAACTTCCATTGCCGGAACATCTCGATGAACAGGCGGTGATCGACGCGATCGCCGTGGATAAGGATGTGGATGCGTTTTCGCCTGCAAATGTGGGGAAAATCATGATCGGAAATTATGATTTTCTGCCCTGCACTCCGGCGGGCGTGATGGAAATGTTAAAATACTATTCGATTCCGGTTGCCGGGAAACACTGTGTTGTCATCGGCCGTTCCAACATCGTCGGCAAGCCTGCCGCAATGCTGATGCTGCATGAAAATGCAACGGTCACGATCTGCCACAGCAAAACGCAAAATTTAAAGGACATCTGCAAAACCGCCGACATTTTGGTCGCGGCGGTCGGCAAAGCGGGTTTTGTCACCGCGGATATGGTCAAAGACGGCGCGGTCGTCATCGATGTCGGCATCAACCGGATCGACGGTAAGCTTTATGGCGACGTTGCGTTCGACGAGGTGGAGAAAAAAGCGTCGTTTATCACCCCGGTGCCCGGCGGCGTTGGACCGATGACCATCGGCATGCTGATGCAAAACACCTTAAAAGCTGCAAAGCTGCATCATAATATCGAAGAATAGAGAGGAACATTACATATGCGAGCTGTTATCACCGTTATTGGGAAAGATATGGTCGGAATTTTAGCAAAGGTTTCAGGAATCTGCTCCGATTGCAACGTCAACGTCATTGAAGTCACGCAATCGGTTTTGCAGGATATGTTCGCCATGATCATGCTGTCGGATATTTCCGATTGCAGCGTCCCGTTTGCGGAGTTTTCCGATAAAATGAAGGCGCTGGGTGATGAACTTGGTCTGTCCATTCATGTCATGCACGAAGACATTTTCAATTCCATGCACAGAATCTAAATCCCGCAAACCGAAAGGACTGAATTTTTCATGATTAATTCGGGAGACATTCTCGAAACAATAGATATGATCCAGAACGAAAATCTGGATATCCGCACCGTCACCATGGGCATCTCACTGTTAGACTGCATTGACAGCGACATCGATAAAGCCTGCGATAAGGTCTATGATAAAATCACCAAATATGCAAAGGATTTAATCCCGGTGTGTGAGGAAATCGAAAAGGAATATGGGATTCCCATTGTCAACAAACGCATTTCCGTCACACCGGTCGCCATGCTGGCGGCGGCCTGCCAGACCTCCAATATTGTCAAATTCGCATTGGCGCTCGAACGCGCGGCCAACACCGTTGGAGTCAATTTTATCGGCGGCTATTCCGCGCTGGTCCATAAAGGTTTTGCCGCCGGAGACTATGCGCTGATCGAATCGATTCCGGAAGCGCTGTCGGTCACCGAGCATGTCTGTTCGTCGGTCAATATCGGCTCCACCAAAACAGGACTGAATATGGACGCGGTTTTAAAAATGGGCAAAACCATTAAAAAATGCGCGGAAGTCACCGCCGACCGCAACTGCATCGGCGCCGCAAAACTGGTGGTGTTCTGCAACGCGCCGGAGGATAACCCCTTCATGGCGGGCGCTTTTCACGGTGCTGGCGAACCGGATTGTGTGATCAACGTCGGTGTTTCGGGCCCCGGTGTGGTGCGCACCGCACTGCAAAAATCCGAAGGGTTGGACATCACCGGCGTTGCGGATTTAGTCAAGCGCACCGCCTTTAAAATCACAAGAATGGGACAGCTGGTCGCTACCGAAGCCTCAAAGCGGCTTTGCGTGCCGTTTGGCATTGTGGACCTGTCGCTGGCGCCCACCCCGGCAATCGGCGATTCCGTCGCGAACATTTTAGAGGAAATGGGACTGGAATCCTGCGGTGCGGCCGGCACGACGGCGTGTTTGGCGCTGCTCAACGACGCGGTGAAAAAAGGCGGCGTGATGGCGTCTTCCCATGTCGGCGGCTTGTCCGGCGCGTTTATTCCGGTGTCGGAGGACGCAGGCATGATCAAAGCGGCCGAAAAAGGCATTTTAACAATCGAAAAGCTGGAAGCCATGACGGCGGTCTGCTCAGTGGGACTGGATATGATCATCATTCCCGGCGACACGCACGAAGATGTGATTTCCGGTATCATCGCGGATGAAGCGGCGATCGGTATGGTCAACTTTAAAACCACCGCCGTGCGCCTGATCCCGGCGATCGGCAAAACGGTGGGGGATACCTTATCGTTCGGCGGTTTGTTGGGACAGGGACCGGTGATGAAGGTCAACACCGCGTCGCCCTCCAAATTCATTCACCGCGGCGGTCAGCTGCCAGCCCCTATGCAGGCGCTGAAAAACTAGAGGTATATTTATGCTGTTGTATCACGGTTCGCCGGTGGCAGGGATCACGCTGTTAAAACCGCATGTGTCCAATCATGATCGTCCGCTTTTGTATTTAACGGCAAAGCGGGAGAATGCGGTCGTGTATTTAAGCAACGCGGTGGAAAAATACCATCGGGACCATCGCATTCCACATACAGGCGGTTTTTTAAAAGCCAAATTCGCATTTTTATGAAAAGAACCTGCAAAGCTTTAGCTTTGCAGGTTCTTTGTCCTTTGTTTTTAATTGATTCCCTCGGGCGGCTGTGCAATTTCTTTAACAGACACGACCTTAGGCGTGCCGTCGATCTCCATGACGTGCCAATTTCCTTGCGGATCTTTTACATACACAAAATTCTCACCGATATTATAAACATCCATGGTGACCGTTTCCCATTCCGGTTGGATCACCATATTGCCCTGATAATCGATCGCCCCGTATAACCCGTCTTTTTGCACAACAACGATCGGCCAAACGCCTTCATGGGTTTGCAGCTGGATCGCATCCAATTCATATTGTCCGCAGGAGAGAATCTCGTTTCCGTAGGCGTCCAGCATACCCCAATGTCCATTTGTGTCCCGCACCGTAATATAAGGCGCATATGTGTCGTCGGGATGCAGCTGGCAGTCAACATCGATGAATTTTTCGGACACGACCACTTCATCTGTCGTGTTGTCGTAAATACTGTAAAGACCTGATTCGGAAGACTGCTTTGCATAAACATGGGTAAAGCGCTTATTGTTTTCCTTTTCTTGTTCCTTTTCTTGGTGTTTTTGCTGGATATCCGCAATATAGGAAGAGAGCACATTCGTTTGATCAGACAATTCTGTGTGCGATAGAAAAACCGGCGCATTGTCGTTCAGATAAAAGGAAAACCGTTCTTTTTGCACAACGGAAATACCGTTATCCAGCACCTGCGCATAATCATTTGTTACAATTGCATTGCGAACGTCGGTGTAATCGGAATCGTCCAACTTGTATTTTGAAAAGGTCAATCGGCTGGCCGTCACGGTATAAATCTCTTTTCCGTTTTGCCGGCGAACGGTCATTGTTTCCGCAGCATACAACGGCTCCTCAAAGCATGCAAAGGGAACAGCGCTGTATTCGCCGTCGGTGTATTCCCAGATGCCGGTCAGACCCTCATGCTGGATCGCATCCATATCGTAATGGCGGGATGCGACCCGATCAACATCTTCACGGGAGATTTTAAAACGGGAGATTTTGAACGCCTGGTTGTCGTCCAAAATCGGATCGAGGACAAATGTATAGGTCAGATAGGCGGAGCTGGACTGCGGCGGTTTATTTTCTTCAAATTGCGGAACGTAATCGAATCGGTATTCGCGGGCCAAATCGAAAAACATCGCTTTTTGTTCACCGGCTTGCTGTTCCGAAAGATCCGCAAGCAGATCCTTTTCCCGACTGCCGATCGTGCCGGGAATCAAAAGCGCCGCCGCAACAACGATCGCGACCGCTGCGGTTATGCTGATCCACACAGCGGGCTTTTTGAATCGCAGGATTTTCCGGATACGCGTTTTCACACTGGTTTCCGAAAAAGCCAGCGGTGTGATCAGACCGCTTCTTTTCTGTGCGGCGGATAAAAGGGCGAAAGAATAGCTTTTTCGCATTTGCGGATCCAGTTTCCGGATCACGCTTTCGTCGCAGGAAATTTCCATATCCCGCATCGCCAGATCATATGCAAGCCAGATCACCGGATTGAACCAGTGCAGGCAAACGGCGAAAAACGCCAGCGGTTTGATCAAAAAGTCGCCGCGCCGGATATGTGTTTTTTCATGCTTGATCATGCATTCGCGTTCTGCGGCGGAAAGACCGGCGGGCAAATAGATTTTCGGGCGAACAAAACCGAGAACAAAAGCCGAGCCCAGCCGGTCGCTTTCATAAATGCCGCGTTCCAGACAGACTGCGAACCGCAGCCGGTATTTCAACCGAAAATAGGAAAAAAGCGCATAGGCGGCAAGCATTCCGGCGCCGCCGATCCAAATATAGGTGAAAACGGTTTCAGCGTCAATCAAAACAGAATCGTTTTCCAAAGCGACAGACGGGTGACCGGCAGACGAGTGACTGGCAGACAGCTGATTTTCCGAAACATCACTCTGCACGGTATCGGAAATTAAGGCAGATTGGGAAGGCAAAACGGGTGCGGACGGTTCAACGGCCTGAAAGGAAAAGCCGGGAATCAAAGCCGGAATCGAAACCGGACACAAAAGCCGGAACAAAACGACCGCCCAAAGCGCATAGGAAAAAATTCTTGGCGCTTTTTGCAGCAGTAACCGCACCAGCATGACTGCGATTGCCACAACAGCGGCGTTCAAGCTCAAGGCGGCGACAAACAAAAACAGCTCTTTCATTTTGCCGCCTCCTCGATCATCTTTTTGAGTTCTTCCGCTTCCTGTTTGGAAAGTTTTTTATCCTTTAAAAAAGCGGCCAGAAACTGCGGCAGCGAATTATCAAAGGCTTTTTCAAGCAGTTGTTCGCTTTCAAACCGCATCACATCCTGTTTTTGAATAAGGGAGGTAACCGTTGCGTTTTGATTTTGGAGAATTTTTCTGTTTCCCAGTCTTTTGAGCATCGAATAGGTCGTTGACTTCTTCCATGAAAAGCTTTCTGCGCACAGCTGCACAAGTTTGGTGGAATTGACCGGCTCATGTTCCCAGATCAGGCACATGAAACGGTATTCAGCGTCGAACAATTTCAGATCATCCATGAAAAATATTCCCCCTTTGCTTTAAAAGGTCTAATGCATTAAACCTATTATGAGTCTAACACGTTAGACCCGATTTGTCAATATCTTTTAGAAAAAATATATAAAATTTTAAACTTTTATAGAAATGATATATTGAAATACGCCAAGAAAAAGTATGGCGCACAAGGAAAAAGCGCGGAAAAACCGCTTTGGTTTTTTCGCGCATTTTTTTCGTTTTGGCCCAATAACCACAGTTTTTTAAAAATGCACGCCGACTTTTACA
>CAMMAZ010000026.1 GCA_946493765.1 uncultured Clostridia bacterium
GGGAATGCGACCGGTCCGCATCTGCACATCGAATTGGAAGACGGAAAAGAATGGGCTTATAACAAACGTTTATTAAATCCCGACGATTATATCGATTTTTCTGATTACGGTAAGGAAAGCGAGGAAGATTTTATGGCAAAAACCTATAAAAACGGTTCCACACGAGAATATGTTTATCAGACCGTGGAGGATTGCAAGAAAAAAGAAAATTCCATCGGCTGGCTGGATGAATATGAAACCTGCGAATGCGTCGGTATTTACAGCGGCTGCTACGCAGTGGTTTACAATACCCCTGCAACGAAAAAAATCGGTTTTGTCAACTATAGCGGCGGCGTCAAATAGCCCGGTCAAACACAAAAAACGGAAGCAAAATGCTTCCGTTTTTTATTCAGGAAACAGACCACACGTACCGCCGGCGCACCCGAATTTTATAACCGGATCAAAATCTGTTTACCGTCGGCTGTGTGAATATCCACAAGTTCCAAACGCTTGTGCCTGTGTTTATATTTCTTTAGGCAACAAATCAACCGTCTGCAATCTTTTGGAGAAACCGCAAACTCCGGGCGCACACGACTGACAATCCGTGCAGCAACCGACACGACCGGCCGGTTCAAAAGCAGACCGGTCGGCAAAAGAAGCACGAAATTCTTTTTGGCAGAACGAAAAATCAATTTCATTTTATTCTACCACTATGTTGACGACATCCCCCTGTGCCGATTCAACTTCAACCAATTTCCCGATCACTCCGGTTTCAACCAATGTGATGATCTGTTCAAAATCGATATCTTTGAGCTGTGCATGCTCTGCTACTTTCGGAATTTTTAATCCGATCTCCAGTGCCGTTTTGATCAGTTCCATCGGCAGATTGATCCGGACTTTATCGCCGTCGCTTGAATCGACAAGCACCTTCAGCGTTAGATCTTTTAATTCTTTTTTCTCAGTTTCATCTAAAAGCCGAACACTATTCACAGCTTCCGCTGACAGCAGCTCATCTGTGGTGATAGCGAAAATGCGCGCCAACGGAACCAATAGTTGAATATCAGGGCAGGCGGCGCCATTTTCCCATTTGGAAACGGCCTGCGGCGACACGCCCAATTGTTCCGCCAGTTCTTCCTGCGTCATGCCTTTTGCCTTTCGATAAAAACTGATTTTTTCATCGATACCGTTCATTTGATTCCCTCCAATATTTTTACGGCTGTTTTTATTGTATGCGGAGAAAAGCACAAAAGCAAGGAACCAAAGGTTGTTTTTGCAAAACCATTGGTTGCAAACGTTCTCAACCAATGGTTGTATGGTTGTAAGCCCACGGCTGCGCCCGGTATATCCTACAAATGTTTCTTTGCATTTGGCTTTTTGGGTCTTTGCAACCACACACAGCCGCCATATATTCCAAGCTCCAACAGCAAAACAGCGGCGCCAACGCACCAGTAAATAACCGGTGTGGTAAAGGAGCCGATTTTGCTTTGATAAACATTGAGAATCAAATCCCCGTTCATGGTTTGCCCGTCCATCGACAGTTCGCCCGCATAGGTATCCAAAACCTTGGAAAACGTCTGTATCCATGCCATGGAATCTTCTGTTTGCCCATCGGCCGCCCGGATGGAAAGGCGGTACTTTTCTCTGCCTGCGGGTTCCATGTCCTCTGGCAGCGTTAGGGTGATCCAACGGTCTTTGCTGTCGTTTTTGTCGATTGTCCATTGCCCGATCCGGTCGCCGTCCTCCTTTGAGAGCGTGACGGCATAAACGGCGTTGCCGGAAAGCTGATCCGCATAGAGTGCAAGCTGGTTGACCGGCCTGTCCGCATAAAATTCCTGACACAGGACATGACCGCCCGCTGCCAGATCCTTATGTTTTAAAAGATTATTCGGGTTATCGCAGCAAACGGCTGGCTGCCGAAACGTCCAGTCCTGCCGGTAAAACGCACCGGCTTTCCCAATCAACAGCGCCACTGATAAGGCAAGACAAACCGGCATGACGATATGCAAAACCGGCGGCCGTTTTCCGACAGTTTCCCGCGCAGACGGCAAAGAGGAAAATCCGCGCGCTGCCAAAAGGCAGATCACAAACAAAAAGGGGATGCTATAAGACTGTTTGGCTTCCCAGATCAGATAGAACAGCATAGCGCCAAACAGCGTGACCACCGGCAGCAAAAACTGTTTTTCCCTTTTGCGCAATACGGTAACGATCCCCACACAGCAAAACAGCAGCACCGCCGCGCGGTAAATCTGGCAGTATAAAAGCAAACCGTCCGCTTTATCCCCTGCGACATATGGATAAATGCCGGTGTAATGGCTTTGCTGCTTTAAACGCAATGACACGTCTGCACTGCCTTCCGACCAGGTGACGCAATGCTTCACGATCAGATGCCCGAGCGTGCCGGTGACGCCATAGTCCCGCAGTGTTTCCTTGATTTCCTGCAGATTGGCGGCTGTTTTTTCCGCCTTTGTTTCAAACGACGCAGTAAACGACGAATCCGCGCTGTTAAAACTCCCGTTTCCGTGCAGACCCATCATGATCCAATGGGTCAGCGGGTAATTGCCGGAGGTGTCGTTGGCGTAATACTGCACGGCAGGGCGCAGCGCTAAGTACCCGCCCGCCGTGACGACCACACAAAGACCGGTGCAGACAAGCTGCCGCCACAGCTGTTTTTTGTTTTTTCGTGCGAGAAAAAAGACAAGAAAACAAACGCCAAAGGCGATGGATTCGATGAGAACCACCGGTCGGATCAGAAAACCGGCGGCGCTCAAAATACCAAATAAAACGGATGCAAAAATGCGCCGTTTGAATTGTGTTTGCTTGTAAATACACACACCGCAATAAAACACGCCGGTCATGAACGGCATGCAAAATGAAACGGTATAAACCCACGGCGCTGTGAGATACAGCACCGGATTTAGCATGTTCAGCGCCAAAAAACGAATGGCAAATCGGTTGCCAAACAGTTTTTTGACACCCAAAAACAACAGGATCTCCGCAACATATAGCAGCAGTGTGTTGCATAAAACGGATGCCGCAGCAAAATTTTCGACGCCAAAAAACGATAAGACTTTATAAAAAACAGCCAGCAACAAAATCAAAAACGTGTTGTTGGAATAACGTGAAAAATAAGGGACCGACGTGTCGATCTTCTCATCGATACCAAGTGCGAGCGCAGCCGCCTGATCCTGCACCATGTAGCTGTCGGAATTGGGAATCACCGGAAAGCGCCAAACCGTAAGCGATAAAAGCAGCGCCAAAACAGCGAAAAGCACGCACCCGCAAACAGACAGCTGCCGCCCGTTTAACCTGTCGGTCAGCTGATAGAAAAACCATACGAGAACCGATAACAGCAAGACGCCGCAGCACACAATCAGCACGGTAAATGGTGAAATACCGTACCATTCGTCCGGCCCCCTGAATCGGACAGCGCCTGAATGGATGATCAGCAGCGCACCTCCAAAAGCGACGCCGGTGAGCAGCAGCGTGCAAAGCACAACGGCCGTTACCGAAACGCGAAGCAACGGATTTCGAAACATTTTGATCCCCCTGTTGTTTTAAAAATCTGAATGGGATTATTATAGCATAAAAATACCGTTTTTGAAATCTTTTTTGGAAGAAAACGAACATTAATAAAAAACTATTCCGGAAACGGCAACCGCGGCGCAAGGAAAATCCTTGCGCCGCGGCTTTTGGAAAGATGTTTAGTTATTGGTGTACATTTTTTTATAGGGATTTTTGGAATTGGGGCGGATCACATGAAAAGGGGCGTTCAATACCGTTTGCATATTAAGCCCGAAAATCGAACAATATTCCGACAGATAGGGTTCCAGTTCCGCCATTTCCTCTTCGCTTGCAGGATGGATTTCCACCTGTTTTGGCAGATCGGGCAGCCGGTCGCCCCTTAAAAAGATTTTGCCGCCGTGCATACCGGTTCCGGTGAAATTGCCGGTGATCTTGTCGGCATTTTTCAGATTCAAAACGGCGATCAGACCGCCCGCCTGATATTCGCCCAGAAAGCTGCCGGTCGTTTCGCCGACGATCAGAACCGGTTTTTTCTCCTTATACTGCTTCATATGGATGCCCGCACGGTATCCGGCGCAGCCTTTGACATAGATCCGACCGCCGCGCATCGCATAACCGGGCGCGTCGCCGATGTTGCCGTTGATAACGATCAGGCCCTCGTTCATGGTATCGCCGACCGCATCCTGCGCATTGCCGTTGACGGTGATGGTCGACCCGTTTAAATAAGCGCCAAGCGCGTTGCCCGGTACGCCGGAAATGGTGATGTCCTTACCGGACATGCCGGAACCGATAAACCGCTGTCCGAAACACTCTTTGATCTCTATCTTTTCGTCCGTTTGCCGGACTCTGTTGTTTAATTCCTGAAAATCGAGCCCTTTTGCATTGATGACCATGATCTTGCATTCCTCATTTCTTTCATGTATATCGCAGGTTTATTTCCCGGCCAGCACCTTGTCGCGGTAGCCGCGGCCAAACGCCATCAAAGACGGGTGTTCAAACACCATGTCGAAATCAATTTCCGATAACGGCGTTTGCTCCCGGATCAGATTGGTGTAAATGCCGGCGCGGTCAATGTTGCCGATCAGAATATAGCCTTTGAGCTTACCATCTTTGATAAACATTTTTTTATAGCTTTCTTTGTCCTGCACGCATTTTTCTTCGCCTTCGTAGCTGCCTGCGGTGATGATATGCAGCCCTAACAGCCCGATCGCGTTCATGGGGATCGCCTTGTCAAACACACAAGACGCGCCCGCCATGTTTTTGCCCGCGCATTCGCCTTGCAGATAGGCGTTTGGCAGCAACGCTAAAATCCGATCCTGATCGGAGGAAATATCGTGGCTTTCGGTGCAGTCGCCCGCCGCATAGACATCCGGCAGGGAGGTTTGCATGGTCGCATCGATAACGATACCGCGCCCGACCTTGCCGCCCGCGTCTTTGATCAAAGAAACGTTCGGGCGCACACCGACCGCCAGCACCAGCTGATCGAATGTCAGCTTTTCTCCGCTTTTCAAAAGGGCGGTGTTGTGGTCAAAACTTTCGACGCTGTCGTTTAAATAAAACTTGAGTCCCTGTTTCTCCAAATGCCGCTGCATCATCTGGGCGCCCGCTTCATCGAGAATGCTCGAGAGAATATGCGGCGCCAAATCCACCACCGTGACCGAACGGACGGAATCAAAAATCCCTTCGGCGCATTTTAAACCGATCAGACCGGCGCCGATGATCAAAACGTTTGATGCGGGCGTGATCGCCTTTTGCAGTGCGGTCGCCGCGTCCAGCGTCATAAAGGTAAATTTTTGTTCAACGGTTTCCAAGCCTTTCATTGGCGGCACAAACGGCGACGAACCGGTCGCGCAAAGCAGTTTGTCATAGGAAACTGTTTTTCCGCTTTCGAGCAGCACCTGTTTTGCGTCCGGGTCGATTTTTGTGACCTTTTGACCGAGTATCGTTTCCACCTTGTTTGTCTGATAAAAATCGTCCGGCCGGTAACGCATCAATTCTTCTGTGGTTTTGCCGCACAACAGATAGGAGATCAATGGGCGCGAATAGGTATGGTAGGGCTCGTCGCTGATGATGGTGATTTTACCCTTCTGATCGACCTGCCGGATGCCTTCCACACAGCCGACCGCCGCCGCGCTGTTTCCGATAATCACATAGTTCATGGTCGCACCTCACCTTTCTTCAAACACGATGGCGTTGTTCGGACAGCCCGCCACACACGCGGGTTTTCCCTTTGTGGTTTTAAGGCACAGCTCGCATTTGGTCACCGCGCCGTCCTCCGTTGGCAGAATGCAGCCATACGGACAGGTCAAAACGCAGGTGAAGCAGTGCACGCATTTGTCCTGATCGATGGTGACGACGCCGTCGGCGGTTTTGGAAAGCGCGCCGGTGATACAGCTTTTGACGCACAGCGCCTCATCGCAATGCCGGCAGTTGACGGCAAAATGCACGTCGTCCCCGTCCTCCACGCGGATATTCGGATGAATGGTCTTATCTTTAAGCGCCCTTGCCATATCCGGCTCGCCGGTCTGTGCGAATGCGCAGTTGTATTCGCACAGATGACAGCCAAGGCACCATTTTTCATTTACATAAACACGTTTCAATCCCGTTTCCTCCTTATTCGCCGGCATGTTTGATGCCGAGAATCTCCAGCTCTTTTTCGTTGAGTCCGACGCCGCGCAGCATCAGGCGGTTGCCGCGCAGGCTTTCGATGGAGTTGATCCCCATGCCGCCCATCATTTCCTTGATTTCATGCGTCCACGCTTCGACAAGGTTGACAAGCCGCTTGTAGCCGATGTCGGGGTTCAGCCGTTTGACCAGATCGGGACGCTGGGTCGCGATGCCCCAGTTGCATTTGCCGGCATGACAGCTTCTGCAAAGGTGGCAGCCGAGTGCCAGCAGCGCGGCGGTGCCGATATAGCAGGCGTCCGCTCCCAGTGCAATAGCTTTGAACACGTCGGTGCTGCAGCGGCAGCTGCCGCCGACCACGATCGACACATTGTCGCGAATCCCTTCGTCGCGCAGCCGCTGGTCCACCGCGGCAAGCGCTAATTCGATCGGGATACCGACATTGTCGCGAATGCGCGTCGGCGCGGCGCCCGTGCCGCCGCGGTAGCCGTCGATCGCAATGATGTCCGCGCCGCTGCGGGCAATACCGCTGGCGATCGCCGCCACATTATGCACCGCTGCGATTTTAACGATGACGGGTTTTTGATAATTGGTCGCTTCTTTGAGCGAAAACACCAGCTGGCGCAGATCCTCGATCGAATAGATATCATGGTGCGGCGCGGGAGAAATCGCATCGGACCCTTCGGGGATCATGCGGGTGCGGGAAATATCGCCGACGATTTTTGTTCCCGGCAGGTGTCCGCCAATCCCCGGCTTTGCGCCCTGCCCCATTTTGATTTCGATCGCCGCGGCGGTATCCAGATAATCCGCATGCACGCCAAACCGGCCGGATGCGACCTGCACGATGGTATTGGCGCCATATTGATAAAAGTCGTCGTGCAGACCGCCTTCACCGGTATTATAATAAATGCCAAGTTCCGTTGCGGCGCGCGCCAATGATTCGTGCGCATTGTAGCTGATGGAACCGTAGCTCATCGCCGAAAACATGATCGGCGTTTTCAGTTCAAGATAAGGCGATGCATTCGGGATGATCTTTCCGTCCTTGTCCCGCTGGATCTTTTTGGTCTTTGCGCCCAAAAAAGTACGGGTTTCCATCGGTTCCCGCAGCGGGTCGATCGACGGATTGGTCACCTGCGAAGCGTTGAGAAGAATTTTATCAAAATAGATCGGATAAGGCTCCGGGTTCCCCATGGAAGATAACAGCACCCCGCCGGAATCCGCCTGCCGGTAGATTTCCTGCATGAGCTTGTTGCTCCAGTTGGCGTTGATTTTAAAAGTATCCTCATTTTTAACGATCCGCAGCGCGCCGGTCGGACACAAGCTGACGCAGCGGTGACAGTTGACGCATTTTGCATCGTCCGCCGCCATTTTTCCGGTCTGGGGAACAAAACTGTGCACCTCGTTGGCGCACTGCCGTTCGCAGACGCGGCAGCCGATACATCTGTCCGGATCACGGACGACCCGGTATTCCGGAACAATATAATTGATTCCCATTACGCATTCCCTCCGTTTAACGTTACAACAACAGGCACGCCGCCGGCCGGCGACCATACCTTTTCAAGTTCCGGCTCAATGATCCGGATCGCGCTTTCCTCACTTGCGATATATATCATGTCGTCCTTTTCGCCGCAGACCATCGACCGGAGTTTTAATCGGTCGTTGAGTGCCATCATGCCGCCCTCAAAGCCGACCAGGATCGAAAACGGACCGGTGACCAAAAAGGAACCGAAAATGTTGCGCAGATATTCCGCGCGCGCTTTTTGATCCGGCGGCATTTTATTGATGGTCTGCCAAAAGGGCGCTGCGATCACAGAGGCGATCTCTTGAAAGCTTAAGCCCATTTTTCGGTTCAAATAATCGACGATATAGGCGATGACCTCGGTGTCGGTCTGCAATGTGCATTTATAGCCGTACATTTCAATGGAACGGCGGTTTGCGTCATACGACGAAATTTCTCCGTTGTGCACCACCGAATAATCCAGCAATGCGAACGGATGCGCGCCGCCCCACCAGCCGGGGGTGTTGGTCGGATAACGGCCGTGCGCAGTGAAACAATAGCCGTTGTATTCCTCCAGGCGGTAAAACCGGCCGACATCTTCCGGGTAGCCTACCGCTTTGAATACCCCCATATCCTTACCGGAGGAAAAAACGTAAGCGCCGGAAAACCGGGTGTTGACCTTGAACACGCAGCGTACCACATATTCCTTTTCATCCAGATGGGAATTTTTCAGTTTTGCCGGCAGCGGCGTCACAAAATACCGCCAGATGATCGGCTCATCGGTGATCTGCGGGATTTTCCTTGTCGGGATCTCCGAATCCAAAACAATATCGAAATGCCGGTGTAAAAATTCCTCGCATTCCTTTTTCACAGCGGTGTTGTCATAAAACACATGGAACGCATAGTAATCCTTGTATTCCGGATAAATGCCGTAGGCTGCGAATCCGCCGCCGAGTCCGTTGGATCGGTCGTGCATGATCTCGATCGATTTGATGATCGCTTCCCCGTTAAAGCATTTGCCCGCTTTGGAAAACATGCCGGAAATCGCGCATCCCGACGGAATGCGAACCTGTCCTTCTTTTAACATTCAAAACCCTCCCGTTTGCATTTGAGCAGAAAAAAAGACGTTCACCAATCCTCTCAAAGCCAAAGCGACCGCTTTGGTTTCTTTGAAAATATTGGTGAACGTCTTTGTTCTCTTTTTAGATTAAGCTTAGTATACCGCGAAATGCTCCGTTTGTCAATCTCATTTTATTCAAAATTAGACAAAACAATCAATCTTTTTTTATGCAAAATGCGCAACAACTGCCACTTCCTGTCCGTTTTCATCGGTGTAGGACAGGCGAACGCCGTCCCGGCTTAACAGTTCCGCCGCTTCCAGATCATAAATACTGCACCGGAACACCGTTTTGCCCTCGGTAAAAACGATCAGTTCCTCGTCCTTGATGTTGATGCCGCCGCTTTTGCCGAGCACATATTCCGCACCGGTCTCATCCCGTCTGGACACATATTTCACATGCCGGTAGCGCAGCCGCTCGATCAGTTCCGGGTTTTTAATTTTGCGGCGTTTGCGAAACAGACTCATTTTCAATCCTTTCCGCCGGCTGCCGGTTCTCAAATCTTGTTTTGGAATAGGCATTGGCAAGAAAAATCAAAATATAAACACCGGTGATCAGCTCAAAATAAAGATTCGGCGACAGGTTGCGCACCTGAACCGCAGCGCCCAGCATCGAGGAGATCGT
Organism: uncultured Clostridia bacterium; assembly: GCA_946493765.1. GTDB lineage: Bacteria > Bacillota > Clostridia > Oscillospirales > Acutalibacteraceae > RUG11462. The sequence goes on from CAMMAZ010000026.1 coordinate 9,367, forward strand.
TAAATAATAGACCGGCAGGGCGTTGATAAAGCATAAAAGCGCGGTGGAAAGGCCGAGACCGAACAGCCATTTAACCGAAGAATCAAATTTGACCTGCGCATTGTATTTGCTGAAAAAGTGCCAGAAAACCATGCAAAACAAAAGCGTGATGATTTCAATGTTGATATCCACTGTCCGCACGAGTCCGAAATAATCCAGAAAAATCATCGCCAGCCGATAGCCGGTAAACAGCACCGGTACCACACAGAGTCCGCGCGGCATTGTTCCGCCGTTTAACAGATTGACGCCGTAGATCAGCATGAAGATGGTAAACAAAACGGCAAGCAGGATATAGATCAGCTGTTTGACCAGCATGCCGCCGTATTGCTGGAACGCCAGCTGCATCATCTGACTTTTCAATTCTGCAAAATCCGCCGACAGCATAACGATCTGCTGCCCGGTCAAAAAAATGGATGCCGCCGCCATGCCGAGCGACGCGATGCCGAGCGATTTTGATCTTTCGATCGGCTTTGCCGGAAACTTGTCGCCGAGTCTGCCAAGCAGCACGATCGCCAGCAACATAACAGCTACCGCAATTTCCATGCCAACCCAGGAATCACTATATTGCGTTTGGATGAACCCGGTGCTCTGGTCGGTCATGACAAGATGCTGGTAAAAACGCAGCCCCAGACAAAACACGCCAAACACCGAAAACAAAATAACCAACGGTTTCCGCTTCATATTTCTAAAACCCACTTTTCAAAATACCGTTTTAAAACGGTTATTAATTTTTAAAAATCTGCATAAAATTGGACAAAGCGTCCCGGCAAAAGCCACGCTTATCCAATATGCGATACATTTTATTAGTTTACAGCAACTGCAAATGATTGTCAAGAGATAAGGAGTTGAACATTTTATGAATAATAAAACCTATGCCGTTTTAGCAGCGGTTATTCTGTTCAGTCTGCTGACCTTTCCGCTTGCCGCCATCAAAAATGATGTTGAAACCGACGCATCGCTACCGGTCGCCGCAACCGTATTTTCCGACACGGATGACGACTCGTCCTCTATCATGACGCTGCATTTATCCGAAGAAGATGACGAAATTTCATTGGAAATATCCGATTATATCACCGGCGTTGTGGCGGCGGAAATGAGCGCGGCCTATGACTCGGAAGCGCTCAAGGCGCAGGCGGTGGCAAGCTATACCTTTTATCTCTTCCGCAAAGCGGAAAATGCCGATCAAGACTATGACATCACCGACAGCAGTTTGACCGACCAAAGCTATCTCGACGAAGAAGGACGCCGCGAAAAATGGGGCGATAATTTCGATGAAAATGAAGAAAAAATCAAAGATGCCGTGCATGCTGTTTTATACCAATACATCGCTTACGACGGCAAACCGATCTTTGCGGCTTATCACAGCATTTCCGGCGGTAAGACCGAATCGGCGGAAAATATCTGGGGCGGCAGCTACCCCTACCTGCAGCCTGTGGAAAGCGTTGCCGACATGCTCTCGCCCGATTATATCAGCACCGTGACCTATACAAAAGACGAATTTGTTTCTATGGCGGCTTCCCTAGACATCGAATTAGAAGGGGAACCGGCCGATTTTCTGGGAGACGCTGACTGCACCGAAAGCGGGACGGTGAAAACCTATTCGCTCGGCGGCAAATCCGTTACCGGCATGCAAATGCGCGAGGCGTTCAGCCTGCGTTCCGCCAATTTTGATCTGGCCGAAAAAGACGGAAAACTTATTTTTACCGTGCGCGGATTCGGTCACGGCGTCGGTATGAGTCAATACGGCGCGAATGCCATGGCACAGCAGGGTTCTGATTACAAGGATATTCTCAATTGGTATTATACCGACTGCGAAATAAAGAGTTGATATTTATTGCATAAATCAGTATAATAAGTAAATAGTCGGGTTGTGGGTTTAAAGGTCTGTTGGCATGAAAAATGCAGCCGAAATCGGATAAAATAAATGAGCAAAAGGATGATCGAGAAAATGGACAGCCGTGTGCAAAGATTTTTTGAAAATATTCGCGGAAAAAAAATCGCTTTGATCGGTATTGCGCGAACCAATCTGCCGCTGTGTGAATTGTTCGCCAAAAAAGGCGCCTATGTTACCGCCTGTGACCGCAAAAGCCGCGAGCAGCTGGGTGAAACCGCCGATTTTTTGGAACAAAACGGGGTGACGCTCAAGCTCGGCGAGCACTATATGGACGATATTGACGCGGATATTATTTTCCGGTCGCCCGGCATTTATTACAACGATGCAAAACTAACGGGTTACCGAAAAAAAGGGGTCGTTGTCACCTCTGAAATGGAGGTTTTCTTCCGCATTTGTCCCTGCCGGACCTATGCGGTGACCGGGTCGGACGGCAAAACCACCTCCACCACCGTGATTGCGAAACTTCTGGAACATAGCGGCAAAAAGGTGTTTTTAGGCGGAAACATCGGCCTTGCGATCCTGCCTTTCATCGAAGAAATGACGGCGGACGACTATGCGGTCGTGGAGTTGTCCTCCTTTCAACTGATCTCCATGCGGGAAAGCCCGGACGTCGCGGTAATCACCAACGTTTCCCCCAACCACCTGGATGTGCACGGCACAATGGATGAATATGTGCAAAGCAAGCTGAATATCCTTTTGCATCAAAGCGCGTTTTCCAGAACCGTTTTGAATCTGGACAACGAAATCACCGCCGGCATGCGCGATCTTGTCCGCGGGCGGCTTTGCTGTTTTTCCCGCAAGCAAAAGGTGGACAGCGGCGCATACTGCGATGCAAACGGCGATATTTACCGTGTGATGGACGGCAAAACGGAATTTGTGATGAACAGATCCGACATCAAGCTGCCGGGCGATCATCATGTTGAAAACTATCTGGATGCGATCAGCGCCGTTTACGACGAGGTTTCGGTCGACGATATCGTGCAGGTCGCCAAAACATTTGGCGGTGTGGAACACCGAACGGAATTTGTGCGGGAGCTGCACGGCGTGAAATATTATAACGATTCCATCGCGACCAGCCCTACCCGCGTGATCGCGGGGCTCAAAGCGTTCGGCACCCGGTGCATCATCATTGCGGGCGGCTATGACAAGCATATTCCGATGGAACCGCTGGGGCCTTTTATCAATCAATATGTCAAAACGCTGATCTTGACCGGAGATACATCCGAAAAAATCGAGGCGGCGGTGAAAAACGATCCGTCTTATAACCCGCAAAATATTGAGATCGTCCGCGCGGACGATATGGCGCAGGCGGTGCAGATTGCAGCCGAAAAAGCGCGTCCCGGCGACATCGTCGCGCTGGAACCGGCAAGCGCCGGCTTTGACCGCTATAAGGACTTTGAGGAACGCGGCCGGCATTTCAAAACACTGGTCGAATCTTTACAGTAAAGGAACAATCAAAATGAAAGAACTGTTATTTTCACTTTGCAGCACCGATTTTATCGGTTCTGTCCGGCAGACCGCCGATGTGATCTGCGAGCAGATGCAGGCGTTTTGTCAAACGGTCACGACCGATGAAACCGGCAGCGTGACCGCTGTGATGCAGGGCAAAACAGAACAGAAAATTCTGCTGCAGGCGCATATTGATCAGATCGGCATGGTCGTCACCCATGTTCTGGAGGGCGGCTTTGTGCGCGCAGCAAAGGTCGGCGGCGTGGATATCCGCGTTTTGCCGTCGTGCATGGTCGTTATCCACGGCAAGCAGAAAGTGCATGGCATTTTCACCTCCACCCCGCCGCATCTGGCAAAGGAAGAAGAAAACACCTTTAGCGGATTGGACACGATTCTGATCGATACCGGCCGTCCGGACGCCGGTGCGCTCATCTCCCCCGGCGATTTTATCACCTTCGCCGTCGAACCTACCCAATTGCAAAACGGGTTTGTGACCGGCAAAGCGGTGGACAACCGTGCCGGATGTGCTGCTTTGATCGGTGCGGCACGGCTGCTGTCGAAAATGGGTACGCCGCAAAAAACCATTGTTTTTTGCTTTTCATCCGGTGAAGAACTCGGAAACCGGGGCGCGAAAACATCTGTTTTTTCCATCGATGCAGACGAAGCCGTTGCGGTGGATGTGAGCTTTGCAGTATCCCCCGGCGCACCCGCACAGCATTGCGGGGTTTGCGGCAAAGGCGCAATGCTGGGAATCTCTCCGGTTTTATCCCGTTCGGTGACAAATCGGCTGCGCGCGGCGGCAAAAGCCGAAAACCTGCCTTTCCAAACCGAAGTGATGGGCGGGCGCACTTCGACCGACGCGGATGTGATCGCCATCACAAAAAGCGGCATTCCCTGCGGTCTGCTGTCTATCCCGATCCGTTATATGCACACGCCGATCGAAACGGTGCTGGTGTCGGATATTGAAAACACTGCGGCGATCCTTTGTGCGTTTGCCGCCGGGAAAGGAGATGCGGCCAATGCTTGACCTGATTCAAAAATATGTGGAGATCCCCGGCGTTTCCGGTGATGAAGGCGCCGTCCGCGATGCGATTTTAGCCGAAATCCAATCCTTTGCGGATGAATACCATGTGGATGCGTCCGGTAATTTGATTGTTTTTAAAAAGGGCCGTCAGTGCGCAAAGGCGCGCGTGATGCTCGATGCGCATATGGATGAAATCGGTCTGATCGTCACGTCGGTAACGGAGGACGGGTATCTGCGCTTTGCGAAAGTCGGCGGTATCGATAATCAGGTGCTGTTCGGCAAACGGGTGAAGATCGGCGATGTATCGGGGGTGATCGGCGGTTGTCCGGTTCATCTGCTGGAAAAAAGCGACGCCGACCGCATCATGAAAACAGACGATTTGTTTATCGACATCGGCGCGAAAGACCGGGAGGATGCGCTGCAATATGTCGCGCCCGGCGACTGCGCGGTGTTTGATACCGGCTTTGTCGATATGGGCGACCGGTTTGCCGCTAGGGCGCTGGACGACCGGGCGGGCTGCGCGGTGCTCACCAAAATGATTCAGTCGAAACTGGACTATGACCTTTATTTCAGTTTTTCGACCGGTGAAGAAGTCGGATGCCGAGGCGCGAAAACCGCCGCCTTTTCGATCGATCCGCAGGCAGCGATCGTTGTGGAAGGCACGACCGCCTGCGATTTGTCCGGCGTGCCGGATGACAAAACCGTCTGCCGCCTTGGAAAGGGCGCCGTGATTTCCTTTATGGACGGCGGCACCGTTTATGACAAGACCCTTTACCGCAATATCCTGCATTTGGACGGCGTTCGGACACAGCCCAAATCGGCGGCGACCGGCGGAAACGACGCCGCATCCATCCACCAGTCCAGAAACGGTGTGAAAACGGCGGCGATCTCCCTGCCCTGCCGGTATATCCATTCCGGATGGGCGATCGCCCAGAAAACAGATCTTGCCGATTACTATCAAGCGGTTTACATGACTGCGATGCGGCTCGCGTCGGGGGAATTCTAATGTTCCGGCAGATCACCGACCCCGCCGCCGTTGTCGGAAATTCTCTTTCTCATGTTAAAATCCAGGCAAATCTGAAAGTTTATCAAAATCTTCCGTTTTTGCAGACCTGGCAGCAAAACGACACCTTTTTGCAAAAAATAGACGATCAGTTGATTCTGGCATCCGGCGAGAACATGGATCTGCCCGAACTGTTATCGCTGCTGCACATGATCGATTTTTCCAGCCTGTTCACCGACCGGAAAACAGCAAAGCTTTTAAAGCTGCCGGTGTTGCAAAGCGGCATTGTCATGCAAAAAGAAAACGGCACTGGGACTTCCCCGCCCGCAAACAATTACGATCCGGACTATAAACATTTATATTCCATTTTAAAATCCGGCGGGTTTCCCCTGCCGGATTACAACGTTTTCGTGTCGGACCTTTCTTTCCGGGTGCGGCGCGGGCGCGCGCATGTCATTTTGGATCAGCATGCCTGTGCGTTCACTCTGTGGGAAACCGAAACGCAAGCGGTCATCGCCGCCGTGTGCGTCCTGCCGCAGCAACGCCGCAAAGGCTATGGCACGGTCGTGCTGCAAAAGCTGCTTGCTGCGCTGCCCGGCAAAAGGGTCTATTTATACCGCGAAGAAGAAAAAAACAAGAAGTTTTACAATCAATTTGGATTTTATGATACCGGCGATTTTGCCGTTCTCAAAAGAAAGGATTTTTAAAGATGCAACAGGATTTTTTCCCATTTTCAGAAGAATTAAAAACGCTTTGTGCACAGACGGAAAAGGATGCCGCCGCAAATTTTGCGCACATCGAATCGGTCACGGAATACAACCAGAACAAAGTGCTAAAGGCGTTTATTGACAACCATGTTTCGGAATCCATGTTCGCCGCCTCCACCGGCTACGGTTACGACGACCGCGGTCGTGATACCTTGGAGAAGGTTTTCGCGCAGATTACCGGCGCACAAGACGCGCTGTTCCGGCATAACTTTGTTTCCGGCACGCATACCATTTCCACCGCGCTGTTCGGCGTGCTGCGTCCCGGTGATACCATGCTGTGTGTGACCGGTACGCCCTACGACACGCTGCACGGCGTGATCGGACTAAGCGACGGGCGCGGCAATTTAAAGGAATTCGGCGTTTTATATGAGCAAATCGAGATGCAAAACAACCAAATCGACGCGGCGGCAGTTGAGGAAAGGCTGAAAAAAGGATTTGTCAAACTTGTTTACATCCAGCGTTCCCGCGGCTATGCACTGCGCGATTCCCTGTCGGTCGACGCGATCGGGAAGATCGCACAATTGGTACATACCGTCAGTCCCGAAACGATTGTGATGGTGGACAACTGCTACGGCGAATTTGTGGAAACCAAAGAGCCAACACAGGTCGGCGCGGATATCATTATGGGTTCGCTGATCAAAAATCCGGGCGGCGGCATCGCCCCCTGCGGCGGTTATATCGCGGGGCGGCAGGATCTTGTGGAACTTTGCGCCTGCCGGCTTACCGCGCCGGGACTCGGCAAGGAAATCGGCGCGACGCTCGGTCACACCAGAGAACTTTTCATGGGTCTTTTCAACGCCCCGCACGTGGTCGGTGAAGCGCTCAAAACCGCCGTTTTCGCCGCCGGACTGTTTGAAAAGCTCGGCTTCTGCGTTTCTCCGAAATCGACCGATATCCGCGCGGATATCATCCAGACGATCGTTTTAAAGTCCGCTAAGGGACTGGTTTCGTTTTGCCAGGGGCTGCAAAAAGGTTCTCCTGTTGACGCTTTTGTGAACCCTGAACCTTCGGATATGCCCGGTTATGACAGCCAGGTCGTCATGGCAGCGGGCGCATTCACGCTCGGCGCTTCCATCGAATTATCGGCGGACGGACCGCTGCGCGAACCGTATGCCGCATGGCTGCAGGGCGGACTCAATTATCACAGCGGCAAAACCGGCATTCTGCTTGCCGCACAATCGATGAAAGATGCAGGTCTCTTCTAAAACCGGGCAGCCATACCGGTGTTTTCAAAAGCTGTATTTAACATACATTTAAAACCGGCTTCATGCCGGTTTTAATTTTTTTAGGTTGCAAAATCTGAGCAAAATTGATATAATAAAAATAGTTGGTTTTATGTTGACAAATCCAACTTAAAGCCAGCTGCAAAAGCAAGAATCCTGCAGCTGGCATTGATAAAAAGGCATGGAAATGCAAATAATCTTTATAAAAAGGCAGGTGGACACACTGATGAATCCAGAACCTTCTATTCCTCGAAGTAGCAGGCTAAACGTTTACAAATCTGCAGGCACAGCTGTGTCCTTTCATTGCTGCGCCCTCTGAACAAATGACAAAGGGGGATTCCCATGATTTCTTTTTTCAAAACCATCAACAACTGCATTTGCCGGATCGAGGAGTATGAACCCGGCTGCTGGGTCAATGTCATTGCGCCGGACAGCAGCGAAATAGAACTGCTCAAAACCCAGTTTCAAATCGAATCGGAATACATTCTTTCTTCCCTTGACGAAGAGGAAAGCTCGCACATTGAAAGCGAGGACGGACACACTTTTATTATCTTCGACGTGCCGTGTGTGGACAATGATGAGGATAATCTGGTCTATAACACCATGCCGGTCGGCGTGATCGTCACCGCCGATAACGTCATCACCATCACCAGAACCGATAATCCCGTTTTGATGGATTTTTCCGAAGGTGTTGTTAAAAATGTGCAGACTGCGCATAAAACCCGGTTTGTGCTGATGATGCTGTTTCGCATGGCGACCCGTTTTCTGCAATACTTAAAGCAGATCGACCGCTATTCCAGCAATCTGGAAACCAAACTGCGCCGTTCGATGAAAAACAAGGAATTGGTGCAGCTGCTGGATCTGGAAAAATCGCTGGTTTATTTTCAGACCTCTTTAAAAGGCAATGAAATGACCGTTTCCAAAATCACGCGCGGGCGATATATCAAATTATATGAAGACGATCAGGATTTATTGGATGACGTTTTGATCGAACTCAAACAGGCGATCGAAATGAGCAACATTTATTCATCGATCCTTTCCGGAACGATGGATGCGTTCGCGTCGGTCATTTCCAATAACCTCAACATCGTCATGAAGGTGCTGACTTCCATCACCATTTTGATGGCGATCCCAACCATGATCTTCAGCTTTTACGGGATGAATATCGGGTCCAACACCGGTCTTCCGTTTGCGACCAATCTGATTTTCCCGTCTATCATCACCGTTGTGGCAACACTGGCGGTCGGCATTATCCTTTACAAGAAAAATATGCTTTGATCTTACAGCCGGTATTATTTTTGCCGGCTGTCCCGCTTTGCAAAGGAGGCTACATAGCATGAAACTACTGATTGTCCGGCATGGCGATCCGGATTATTCGATCGATTCTCTAACCGAAAAAGGTTTTCGTGAAGCTGAGCTGTTAAGCGATCGGCTCGCCAAAATATCCATTGATGAAATCTACTGTTCCCCGCTGGGACGCGCGATGGATACCGCAAGCCCTACACTCGATAAACGCCGGCAGGACATGATTATCGTTCCCTGGCTGGAGGAATTCAACTATGCGCGGATCACCGATCCGGAAAACAAAGAAAACACCAAACAAATCTGGGATTTTACGCCGGGTTATTTTGTAACGCAGGATTTATTATTTGATAAAGACAACTGGCAAAACGCACCGGCGATCAAAAATTTTCCCGCTGTTTTTGACGCTTACAGAACCGTCTGCGGCGGGGTGGATTCGGTTTTATTAAAACACGGTTATCGCAGATCGGGTAACCTCTATACCGCGCAGGCAGGCAGCCATGACACGGTGGTTTTCTTCTGCCATTTGGGTGTGCAGTGTGTGATCCTTTCTCATCTGCTCGGCATCTCTCCCGTTTTGTTGGCGCAGAATTTCTTTATTGCGCCGACCGGTGTGACAACGCTGATCACCGAAGAACGCAAAGCCGGTATCGCATCGTTTCGCTGCCAGGCGATGGGAGATATTTCGCATTTGTATGCAGCCGGCGAGGAACCTTCCTTTTCCGGGCGTTTTTGTGAATGTTACACCGACCAAACACGACATTGATTCGGACAAAGGAGCAACTGTAATGAAAAAATCAGGTTTAAAAATAACTGCTTTGGTGTCTGCCGCCGTTTTAACGCTGTTTTGCGCGGCTGTGCCCGCTTTTGCACAGCAGGAAACAGAAACCCAGGATATTTTAAAACCGGAAAACTATGTGGTTGAAGACGCAATCGATTATGCGGATACTTACGCGCTGGATTACAATCCGGATTATGCAAATTTCAATTCGATGGGCGGCGACTGTGCAAATTTTGTGGCGCAGTGCCTGTTTGCCGGCGGTCTTACGATGGACGAATCGTTTTATTACAACAGTTTCAATGACCGTTCCGCATCCTGGATCAGCAGTACAAAACAGCTTTCCTATTTAACCGGGAAAGCGGTTGTGCTTTATAATCCGGACACATCCCAAATCTATCCGGGCAACCCGATCTATTACTTTGATGAAGACGGCGACGTCGTACACACCGCCATTTGCGTCGGTTATGATGAAAACGACATGCCGATCGTCAACGCACATAACAACGACCGGTATCATGTCAATTGGCAGCTGGGCGGCGAAGCCTATTGGACTGCTTATGCAACGGTGTTGCTCAACAATCCGGATGACATTCAGGATACCGGCTATTTAAAAGAACAGTGGATTGTCACGACCGACGCGCTGAATTTTCGCACGGGACCGGAAACCTTTTTTGATGTTTACGGCACCATCCCCAAAGACACGATCCTGACCGTGACGGAAAAATTTCAGGCTGGTACTGGGCTTTTGTGGGGTAAAGTGAAGTACAACGAAAACACCGGATGGATTGCTTTACAATATGCGCAGCCATATGATAACGGCGGCAACAGTGGTGAAAATCCAGCTCAACCCCTGTTAGGCGATGCAAACGGTGACGGTAAGATCACCGTGGCCGATGTGATGCGTATTCGCATGTATGTCGCGGAACTGATCGGAGATCATGATCTGGATTTTTCGGCTGCCGACGTTACCCGAGACGGGAAGATCACCGCCGCGGATGTAATGCGCATTCGCATGTATGTTGCAGAACTGATTTCTTCTTTTGATACACCGTCACAAATTTAACCTGTAATTGTTGTGCAATCTGCCGTTTTTTTTAAAATGCGAAAATAGCGGTTTCATTTCGATGTGAACTGTGCTATACTGGCACCGAAATGAAAATATTTCAAAGAGGTGTTGCACATGTTTGAAAATGAAATTTATCGTTCACAAAAGGACAGCGCGGCATATTTAAAAAGCCAGCCGTCCTTAAAATTTGAACACGATCCGACTGCTGAAAATAAGGTTCTGAATATCTATAAAGACCTGCAATATCAGGAAATCGAAGGCTTTGGCAGTGCGCTGACCGACGCTGCAGCCGAAAATTTCGGAAAAATGAGCGAAAAAACAAAAGCGGCGTTTATCAAAGCCTGCTTTGATCCCAAAGATGGTTTAGGGCTTAATTACTGCCGCTGCCATATCAATTCCTGCGACTTCTCGGCAACAGGCTATACCTATACAGAAGAAAACGACACGTCTTTATCTTCCTTCTCAATTGCGCATGACGAAAAATGGATTATCCCCATGATCCAGGCCGCGCAAAAGGCATCCAACGGAGAATTGAAGCTCTTGGCTTCTCCCTGGAGCCCGCCCGCCTGGATGAAGGATAACAAAGATATGCTGCACGGCGGCAAACTGCTCCCTGCGTTTTACAGCACATGGGCGGATTATATCGTGCGTTATCTGCAGGAATATGCGCAGCGCGGTGTTGACATTTCCGCGATCACCGTCCAAAACGAATCCATGGCGGTGCAAACGTGGGAAAGCTGTATTTACACGGCAAAAGAACAAGTTTTGTTCGTTCGCGATTATTTAAAACCCGCGCTGAAAAACGCTGGACTGCAAACAGAAATTTTCATCTGGGATCATAACCGTGAGCATATTGTCGACTGGGCGTTGGCTTTAAAAGAAATTCCCGGCGGCGTTGACTGTGTGGACGGTATCGCATTTCACTGGTATTCCGGTGAGCATTATCAAGGCCTGCAAATGGCGCATGAGCTTTGTCCGGATCAAAAATTATTTGCTACCGAATTTTGTTTTGGTATGCATCCCGGCAAACCGCTGGCAAGTTTCGACGAGGGCGCGCGCTATGCACACGACATGATTCACAATTTTAACAACCACATGCGTGCAACAATGGATTGGAACCTGATTCTGGATGAAGACGGCGGCCCTTACCATGCGCGTGGCGGCGGTTGCAAAGCGCCCTTGCATTATGACACCAAGTCTGACACGCTGATGTTTGGCGCGACTTACTATGCAATCGCACATTTCAGTAAATTTGTCGCACGCGGCGCGCGTCGGCTTGGTACTACCTCCTATTCCGCCGACATCGATATCGCCGCATTTTTGAATCCGAATGGCGATATTGTCGCGGTTGTGCTCAATCGAAGTGATAAGCCGGTTGAAGATCTGCTTTTGCGAATTGGGGATATGGCCGCAAAAACAGAGTTGCCAGCGCATTCTTTATCAACGATGGTCATTCACCCTTAAAATCCGCTTGTTGTTTAAAATATTTCAGAAGTTTTCGTCCGCTTTAAAGACGGGCGAAAACTTCTTTTGTTATCATAAAACAATTTTCAGGTTAACAAAAAACGCTGTTTCAAAATTTTGAAACAGCGTTTTTCTATTCTCCGCATTAACCGGCTGTTGTAACAGTAGCTGCCATAGTGGTCGTTGTACCATAATCGATCTTACTCGGTTTATAGAAATTAATCGCACTTTCATTTTGTGTAACTTTCAAAGCTTTTGCCGATTCGGTGACATCATCTGAAAAATCATCATAACACAAAACACTCACAGCTATGTCAGAAAGCATTTCCACATAGTACGGATCAGTGGCAACTTCCTGCCGGACAACCAACACATAGGCGTCGTCAAACTTTTCAACGGTCGGTTCGCCGGCTTTCAATTCACGATAGTCGTCATAATAAGCGCTTTCATAATACTGCGAATAATACTCTCCGAAATAATCCGCGGTATCTTCCCCGCCATACAAAGAAGCATACGGATCTTTTGCTTCAGATTTTTGCGATAAATCCGATCCGTTATAATCAATATAAATCTCGCTGAAGCTCTCCCCCGCCTTCAGACGATCGGCATAACCGTTGAGCTTCTCTTCCGCTTCTTTCTTTTCAGTATCCGACAACGTGGTGCTTTCTCCATTCTCATCCGTTTCGGTCAATGGAATAATGATCTCATCCACCAAAACGAAATTATCCTCAATCGCCTTGTCAATTTCATCTTTAGCCGGACGTTTCGAGCCCGCGTCCTGATTTTGCTCAGTCGGCGTTTCGTTTTCATCCGGTTCATTATAATAAAAACTATAAATCTGATCTTTTTTATAGCTGTTTTCATTGAGAAGCTTAAAACTGCTCAGTGAGATGCCGTTGGGTTCAAAATAATCCTGTGCGCCGTTTTCCCAACTGGTTTGTGCATTGGAATCAATGGAATCCAGCGTTTCTTGGTCGATCTCAAGACCCAGTTTATCAAAAGTCAGTTCCACATAAGCAAAATCCTGACTATATTCCATTGCTTTGTCCTTGACCCATGTTTCATAATCTTTGTCATCCAACGTCTGCGATTCATAATCGATATTGCTCAAATCCGCATTTTCATCTTCCGACAACTGCTCATAGACCTGCGAACGAAAATCGCTGTCCGCCATCATGACCTGATAAAAATAAATCGCGGACCGCATTTCATATTGGTTTTCGCCGTCGCTGAAAGTGACCGCGATTTCATCTTTGGTGCGGCAGGCGGCAAACGACAGGGCGATCACGCCCGCGAGCAGGCCTGCAACCAGACTCTTTATCTTTGACATTTTCTTTTCCTCCAAAATCATTGTTGTGAGACACAACAAGAAAACTGTTACTAAAAAATTATACACCATAAAAAACAAAAAGTCTATAATAACTTCACAAGAATTTAAGAATGATTTGTAAAAAATCCTTCAAAATTTCCGTTTACAATGTTTTTCCTCTATGCTAAAATAAAAATAAAATGTATTGTATGTAGGGAGAGATAAACCTTTGGATAATATCATTTTGATTGGTATGCCGGGCTGCGGCAAAAGCACCTGCGGTGTTTTGGCTGCAAAACAGCTGTGCAAATCCTTTATTGACACCGATCTGCTGATTCAGGAACATGAGCATTTGAAATTGCAGGATATTATCAATCAAAAAGGCAGCGAGCATTTTGCGCACTGTGAGGAAGAGATCATCACCGGACTGTATGCCAAAAATTGCGTGATCGCAACGGGCGGCAGCGTCGTTTATTCCAAAGCCGCCATGCGGCATTTAAAATCCATCGGCACCGTCATTTATCTGAAAATCAGCTATAAGAGCATGAAAAACCGGATCCGCAATCCGAAAACGCGCGGCATTTTATTGAAAGACGGGGAAACGCTGCGGGATATGTATGAAGAACGCCGCGCGCTGTACGAGCAGTATGCCGATATTACCATCGAATGCGACCGCAACACCATCGCCGCAACGGTGGAAGCGATCATCGACCGGATATAACATCCAAAGGAGGCACGCGGGATGCTGGGACTTTTGCGGCAAACGGTCGTTTTGTGCGATCACCAGAAAGCATGGGAGGAAAGCGCGGTCAAAACGATCCAAAAATTACAGAAAATATTCGGCGGCGCTGCCGCTGCGATTCAGCATGTCGGCAGCACCGCGATTTCGTCTATCAAGGCAAAACCGATCATTGATATTGCGGTGGCGGTCAAAGATTTTGGCGCGGTCTTTCCGCTTTTGCCCGCGCTGGAAGCGCAGGGCTTTGTGCTGCGCCGGAATCCTGCGGATCCAAATCCGCAGGAAATGCTGCTGGTTTGCGGTGATTTTGAAAAGGATACCCGCACACATCATATCCATATCGTTTTGGAAAACAGCCGGCAGTGGATCGATTACATCAATTTCAGGGATTATTTGAATGCAAACAGCTATGCCGCCCGGCAATATGAAGCCTTGAAAATGAAACTTGCGGCACAATATCCGCAGGATCGCAAAGCTTATACCAACGGCAAAGCCCACCTGATCGCAGCACTTTTAAGGCGTGCGTTTTCCTGGCGCTATCTGAACAAAACCGTTACCGTTCAAATCGACCGGCCGGCCGGCAGCGCGCATCCTGTTTACAAGGACATGATCTATCCGATTCCCTATGGATATGTGCAGGACGTCACTGGCGGGGATGGGCAGCCGCAGGATGCTTATGTTTTGGGCATGCAGGATCATGCTTCCAGTTTTACCGGCGTTGTTACCGCAATCATTTACCGGTCGGACGATGTGGAAGACAAATGGGTGGTCGCACCGGAAACGGCTGTGTTTCATCAGGCGCAGATTGCACAGGCGGTTGCTTTTACGGAACGCTATTTTCAAACGGAACTTTATTGCGCGCATGAACGTTCCTGCGGCGCCGTTGTTTACCGCATTGAAAAGCATGAGATCCAGTATCTTTTAGTGTTCCAGACCGAATCGAAAACCTGGAGTTTTCCCAAAGGGCATATGGAACCGAATGAGACGGAAGAACAAACCGCTTTTCGGGAAGTGTTGGAAGAAACAGGCTGTGCGTTTGTCAAAACCGGCGATTTTCGGGAATCTATCCGTTATCCGATCGGTGGCGGCAGAGAAAAAACAGTCATCTTTTTTGTTGGCCAAATCAGCGGCGATCTGCAACCGCGGCCAACAGAAATCGACGCTTCCCGGTTTTGCAGCAAAGAAAAAGCGCTTTCGCTGTTACCGCCCGACCGCGGCTATCAAAAGCTGCTCGATCGCGCGCAAGCGGTCATCCTTCAAATCGAAAACATGCAGGAATAAAGAAAAAACTTTATTCCTGTTTTTTTATTCGTAACAGCTTTGGCTGTCCGCTTATCAAACCAGACCCAGCGAAACTTTGGTTCTCTTTGAATAAATCTTGATAAACGAGCTGAAAGGATGTATAATAATTTTATCTTTGTTCGAAAGGTGACTTTGCATGCCGGCGTTGATCACACATTATTTGCAGGCTGATGCCGTTTTGGACCACTTGAAAAAACAGAAAGAATTTGAAATCGATGCAAAAGCTTTTTTGCTGGGTGCACAGGGCCCGGACTTTTTGTTTTTTGACCGTGCGCTGCCGCTGATCCAGCCCGGAAAATCGCTTCGCAATGCCGGCACGCTGCTGCACCAAACAAAACCGGACGATCTGTTTTCCTATTTTGCAGCTTTTCTGCAAAAAAACGAAAACGACCGATCACCCGCGTTTTCCTACACACTCGGCTTTCTTTGCCACTATGCGCTGGATCGCACCGCGCATCCTTTTGTTTACTGGGCGCAGGACACGCTGATCCGACAGAAAAAAATCAAATACAATCCGAGCATTGTGCACACCCAGATCGAAAACAGCATCGACATTATTTTGCTGCTAGAGAAAACCGGCGTCGCCGCCAACCGATTCGATATGTCCGGCTGTGTGACAAACGCTGTGTATATTTTAAGCCCGGTTTCTAAAATGCTGGATTTTGTCATTCATCAATGCGACCCGGCTTCCATCGCCACACCGAAAAAGGTGAACCGCGCTTTTTGCGACATGTTTTTTCTGCACAAGGCCGCAAAAGACCGATTCGGAATCAAGCATGCGTTGATTCGCGGATTGGAAATCTTGGTTTTTCAGCCGCCGTTTGTCTCCACATTTGTTCGTGCAAAACAGGAAGATGCCCGATTTGACTACACAAACAGCTCCCATGCCGCATGGTATAATGTTTATGACCCCGACCAAAAGCCGCGCACCGAAACCTTTCTGGAATTGTTCGACCGTTCGGTGGAGGACGCGTTGGGGCTGATTCATGGTTTTTGCGCGCAAAAAGAGCAAAAACAGTTGCAGTTTACCGGGAATTTAAGTTTTAAAACCGGCCTTGTCTGGGAAACCGCAATGCATCCGAATGCCGGGAAAGGGAACAGGTGATAAAATGGAAAGAATCGCAAGTTTTTGCGTGGATCATGAAAAATTGCAAAAGGGGATTTATATTTCCCGGATCGATGGGGATATCGTGACCTATGATATCCGCATGAAAAAGCCGAACGCCGAACCGGTGATGGACAATGCGCCGATCCACACCATTGAGCACTTATTTGCAACCTATGCGCGCAACAGCGCCGAAAAGGAACATGTCATCTATTTCGGACCGATGGGCTGCCGCACCGGCTTTTATTTCCTGTGCCGGGACCTGCCGCATGAAAGGGCGCTGACGCTCATGAAAAACGCATTTTTGTTTATCGCGCAGTATGAAGGGGAGATTCCCGGAACGACCGCCAAAGAATGCGGCAATTATAAAGATCACGATCTTGCCGGCGCCAAAATGCTGGCGGCAACGTTTTATCCGGTGATTCAAAACTGGACCGCGGACGATCTTTCCTATTAACATTCCATCCTGTCCGTTCATATGATAAGGTATAGAATATGAACGGGGTGAATGTTGTGGAAGTTGTTCTGTGTCTGGTTGCAGTCGTCTTATCGCTGGTGGGTCTTACCACCATCATCAAAGGCATTTCGTTTGCTGTTTTTAAATCCAACCGGAAACAATCCTTTTATCATCTGATCCGGCTGGATGAAAACGACGCCGACATCGCGCTGCAGGATGCGGCCGCGCAATTGAATTATCAGGGTGTGATCAATCGGAAAGCTGTGATTGCAGTAGACATGGGAATGACGCAGCCCATGCGCAAAATCTGCAAATCGATCTGCAACGATATGAATATACCGCTTTGCAAGCCGGAGGAGCTTATCACGATATTAAAGGAAAAATAAAAAAATGAGTCAAACAGAAGCTGAAATCTTAAAAGGAACCGTTGAAAGCATTACATACCGAAACGATGAAAACGGCTATTGTGTTTTCGAGCTTTCCGCCAACGGAGAGCTGGTCACGGCAGTCGGGATCATGCCGTTTATCCATGCAGGCGAACAGGTGGTTTTGCAAGGCGCATATACCGTGCACCCCACCTATGGGCCGCAGTTTAAAGTTGAACAATGTGAACGCAGCCTGCCCGCAACTTCGGCGGCGGTGCTGCGCTATCTTGCATCCGGCGCGGTCAGAGGAATCGGTCCTGTGACCGCGCAGCATATCGTTGAACGGTTTGGGGACGATGCTTTGAAAATCATCGAAACGCAGCCGGAACGGTTATCGGAAATCAAAGGAATTTCCATGTCCAAGGCTATGAAGATTTCCGAGGATTTTATGCGCCAGTTCGGGGTGCGCGAGGTGATGCTCAAATTATCGGAATTGCAGATCACCGCATCCGAAGCGCTGCGCATTTATAAAAAACTGGGCGCTACGAGCGTGGAAAAAATTTCGGAAAACCCTTACCGGCTTTGCAGCGAAGGCATCGGATTTGGCTTTGAACGCGCAGATGAGATCGCAAAGCATCTGCAAAACAGCGTGCCGCTGCAATACCGGATCAAAGCCGGGATCGAATATGTGCTGCGGCATAACCTGCGCAACGGGCACACCTGCCTGCCGGCGGACAAGCTTTGTCAAACCGCGGCGATGCTGCTGCAGGTCGAACCGGAAGAAACGATGCGGGTGCTGCATGATATGCAGGCAAACGGCGACGTTACCGCCGCTACTTTGCACGATGCGCAGTTTATTTTCCTGCCGTTTATGTATAAAGCCGAGCGCAACTGCGCCAACCGTATCGCGTTGATGCTGCAGGTACCGCCGGCAGAGATACCGATTCATAAAAACAGGCTGTCCCAATTTGAAAACGATAACGGGATTTTATATGACGGGCGGCAGCGGGAAGCGATCGGCAGCGCATTATCCAAAGGCATTTTAGTGCTGACCGGCGGACCGGGCACCGGCAAAACAACGACCTTGAACGCCATCATTTCTCTTTTGGAGGAAGCAGGCTGCAACATCGCGCTGGCCGCGCCGACCGGCCGCGCCGCAAAACGGATGAGCGAGCTGACCGGGCGGGAAGCCCAGACGCTTCACCGTCTTTTGGAGGTTGAATGGGGAGACGACGACCGTCAGCAATTCAAACGCAATGAAGACAATCCGCTGGAAAACGACGTGATCGTGGTGGACGAGTTGTCGATGATCGACGTCCAGCTGTTCGATGCGCTGCTGCGCGCTATGACGGTGCATTGCCGGCTGATTCTGGTGGGCGACGTCGACCAGCTGCCCAGTGTTGGCGCGGGCAATGTGTTAAATGATTTGATCGCGTCGGACGTGGTGCCGGTGGTGCGTCTGGAACGCATTTTCCGCCAATCGGACGACAGCCTGATCGTGACCAATGCGCACCGCGTCATCCAGGGTGAAATGCCGGAGATCAACAACAAAAGCCGTGACTTTTTTGTGATCGAAAAACGCTCGGCAGCGGCTGCCGCCGAGCTTGTCGGGGAATTATACTGCCAACGTCTTTCCAAGGCCTACGGTTTCTCGCCGCTGTCCAACATTCAGGTGCTGTGTCCCTCCCGCAAACGCACATCCGGTTCCGTCAACTTAAATAACCTGCTGCAAGCGCAGATCAATCCGCCGGACAAACACCGCCGTGAAGTGCGGCGAAACGGGTTTATCATGCGTGAGGGCGACAAAGTGATGCAGATCCGCAACAATTATGACATCTACTGGCAAAAGGACGACGGCACCGACGGCACCGGCGTTTTCAACGGCGATATCGGCCTGCTTTTACAGGTCGACAATGTAAACAGCTGTGTGAAGGTCAAGTTTGACGATAAGGTTGCGACCTACACCGGTGAGGAGATCGACGATCTCGAACTTTCCTATGCCGTCACGGTGCACAAAAGCCAGGGCAATGAATTCGACTGCGTGATCCTGCCGGTCACCGATGTTCCCCCACCATTGTGTTACCGCAATCTTTTATATACCGCAATCACAAGAGCGAAAAAAATGCTCGTTTTGATCGGCACGCAGAACGATATTCGCCGCATGGTGGAAAACAATAAAAAAAGCCGGCGGTACACCGCATTCAGCGATTTTTTAAGCGCCGCCGTGCAGCCCGGGGTGAGCTTTTAAGTGACGTTGCAAAGACTGAAATTTTATCTTCTGCACAGCTTTTTCCCACACCGCTGCTGTGCCTGCGGGAGAATTTTTGATGAAGCCCGTTTGTTTTGCAGCGACTGCATCAAAGAAATCCGACCGCTAAAAGGCGATCTTTGCAAAGTGTGCTTGAACGATAGAGCGCTTTGCACCTGCAAAAAACATCCGAAATGGTACCGGCAGTCCACCGCGCCCTTCGTTTATGATGGTGCGATCCGCGGCGCGCTGCTGCGGTTCAAACGTTATGGCGACGATGCCTTTGGCACCTTCGCCGCACAGCATATGGCGCAGGCGATGGAAAAATCTTTTCAAAGCCTCTCGTTTGATGTGATCATACCGGTGCCGATGCACCGTTCAAAACGCCGGAAGGTGGGATTCAATCACAGCGAACTGCTCGCACAAAAGCTTTCCGAGATCACCGGCGTGCCGGTGGACACAAAGACGCTGACGCAATGCAAGAAAGCCAAACCGCAGCACAATCTTGCCTTCTCGGAGCGTAAGGAGAATATCAATGGCATTTACCGGGCAAAACCCTTGCCCGAACCGCTGACCGTTTTGCTGGTGGATGACATTATCACCACCGGGTTCACCTTGAGCGAATGTGCAAAACAGCTGCGTTTTTCCGGCGCAAAGGCGGTTTACACCGTCGGCGTTGCCAAAAACAGCGGTCGAAAACAACCCAAAGAATAAAAACGCTGGTCGGTGCCAACCGACTGATACGATGAAAATCGAAAAGAATCCCCGCGCCGGACAACAAAATGTCCGGCACGGGGATTTTCATATGCGATGCGCTTTTATTCTTCTTCCGGCAGATTGTCGAGGTTGTGCCAGACGTTCTGCACGTCGTCGTTATCCTCTAACGCTTCCAGCAGCTTGCACATTTTGGTCATTGCTTCTTCGTCGGTGATGCTGGTGAAGGTCGAAGGATAATATTCCGGCTCAGCGGACTCCACCGTGTAGCCTTTTTGCTCCAATGCCTCACGCACTGCGCCGACATTATTGGGATCGGTGATGATCTCAAACACGCCGTCTGCCGCATTGAAGTCTTCCGCGCCGCATTCCAGCGCGTCCTCCATCGCCTTGTCTTCATCCATTCCCTCGGCGTCGATCATGATTAGCCCTCTGCGGGTGAACATAAACATAACCGATCCGGGCGTTCCCAGATTCCCGCCGAATTTATCAAAATAATGACGGATATCCCCCGCGGTGCGGTTGCGGTTATCCGACAGGCATTCCACGATCACCGCGACACCGGACGGACCATACCCCTCATAAATGATCTCATCGTAATTGCTGGTATCCCCGTCGCCCGCCGCTTTTTTGATAATGCGTTCAATGTTGTCGTTGGGCACGTTTAAGGATTTTGCTTTGGCGATACAGTCTTTCAATTTGGAATTGACATTCGGGTCAGGGCCTCCCTGTTTGACGATCACCGACATTTCGCGGCCGATCTTGGTAAAAATCTTCGCTTTTGCCGCATCGTTGGCACCCTTTTTCCGTTTAATGTTGTTCCATTTTGAATGTCCGGACATCTTGTTTTATCCATTCCTTTCTTAAAGTTTGGCAATACAGCCAGGCTGCAAACCTGCACTAAAACCATATCAGTTTAGCATATTTTTGCGCCAATTTCAACAACTTTTCGTTTTTTCCCGTCTTTTTTGAAAAAATAACTTGAAAAACACCCATGATTCTGGTATAGTGTTTTTTGCAGGAAAACACAAGTGCTTGGGTGGTGGACAATTTGGACACGTCAAATATGCTGCTGATCGATAAAAGCGTGCTGCCTGAAATCTTCACAAAGGTCATTCAGGTCAAACGGCTTTTGCAGTCCGGCGAAAAGGCTTCCACCGCTGACGCGTGCTTGGCTGCGGGTATTTCCCGCAGCGCTTATTATAAATACAAGGATTCCGTTTTTGAATATGATGAAAACACCGGACGGATCTTGACCGTTCATGCCGTTTTGTGCGACCGGGCGGGTATTTTGTCCCGGTTCATGTCGGTTTTATATGAAAGCGGCGCCAATATTTTAACGGTCAATCAAAACATTCCCTCCAACGGCAACGCGACGGTGTCGGTTTCGTTTCGGATCGAAAAGATGTCGATCACGCCGCTGGAACTGACCCGCCGGCTCAAAGCTGTCGACGGTGTGAAATCCATTCA
The DNA here is from genome assembly GCA_946493765.1 of uncultured Clostridia bacterium. Lineage (GTDB taxonomy): Bacteria > Bacillota > Clostridia > Oscillospirales > Acutalibacteraceae > RUG11462. The sequence goes on from CAMMAZ010000026.1 coordinate 31,088, forward strand.
GCATATTGCAGGAGATTGAGAAAGGATGACTTTATAAATGATAAAAATCGCAGTGATGGGCCACGGGGTCGTCGGCTCCGGGGTCGTGGAGGTTTTTTATAAAAACCGCGAAAGCATCCAGCAGAAAGCTGGGCATGAGATGGATATCGCGCATATTTTGGATTTGCGGGAATTTCCCGAAACCCCTTATGCGGATAAATTCACCAAAAACTTTGACGATATTTTAAACGACGAGACGGTGAAAATCGTCGTTGAAACGATGGGCGGCGTGCATCCCGCTTATGATTATGTCAAAGCCTGCCTGCAAAACGGAAAAAGCGTCGTGACCTCCAACAAGGAACTGGTCGCGACGATGGGGGCGGAACTGATCCATATCGCCAAAGACAAAAACGTCAATTTCCTGTTTGAGGCCAGCGTCGGGGGCGGTATTCCGATCCTGCGGCCGATCACACAGTGTCTGGCTGCCAATGAAATCACCGAGATCGACGGTATTTTAAACGGCACGACAAACTATATTTTAACACAGATGATTCAAAACGCCGTTTCCTTTGAAGACGCACTCAAAACCGCGCAGCAGCTTGGCTATGCGGAACGCGACCCTTCCGCGGACGTCGACGGGCACGACGCCTGCCGCAAAATCTGCATTTTATCGGCTTTGGCGTTCGGCAAGCATGTTTATCCCAAACAGGTCTACACCGAGGGCATTTCCAAAATCACATTGGCGGACGTTGCTTATCTGGAAAGCATCCACCATGTGATCAAGCTGATCGGCAAAACCAAAAAGTTAGAGGGCGGCAAGCATGTGTTTGCAACCGTTTATCCCGCGGTGATCTCTTCCCACTGCCAGCTGGCCAGTGTGGACGATGTTTATAATGCGGTCATGGTGCGCGGCGACGCGATCGGCGACGTTGTGTTTTATGGCAGAGGCGCCGGAAAACTGCCGACCGCCAGCGCGGTGGTCGCGGATGTGATCGACTGTGCGAAACATCTGGAAACCCGCAAATTATTGTGCTGGGCAGACGGGGACGATGACTATGTCGCCGACTACAAAACCGACACGGTCGGCATGTATGTGCGCATGAACGGCAACACCGATGCAATCAAGGCGGATGTGAACGGTGCGTTCAGCGGTGTCAAATTTCTCAGCCGCGCCGACGCGCCGGCGGACGAGATCGCGTTTGTCACACCGGCTATGCCGGAAAAAGCATTTGATGAAAAAATGCAGGCTGTCGGCGGTGAAATCCAATCCAAGATCAGAGTACTTGATCTTTAATCAACAAAAGGGGTAATTGCATTTATGTCTTTAATCGTCACAAAATTCGGCGGCAGCTCGCTGGCCGATGCAAACCAGTTTAAAAAAGTCTATGCGATCATCAAGGAAAATCCCGATCGCCGGTATGTGGTGCCGAGCGCGCCGGGCAAACGCTTCCCGGGCGACACCAAAGTGACCGACATGCTGTATATCTGCTATGAAAAAGCGGCGGAAGGCGAAGATTTTTCCGAAAACTTCGCACAGATCAAGGAACGGTATAATTCCATCGTCCGGGAACTGGAGTTGGATCTGGATTTGGAACCGGAATTCGCACGCATCAAATCGGCGTTTGAAAACAATGCCGGTTCGGATTACGCAGCTTCCCGCGGCGAATATTTAAACGGTCTGATTCTGGCAAAATACTTAGGCTTTTATTTTATGGACGCCGCAAAGTGCATCCGATTTAATGAAAACGGAACCTTTAATTCCAATTTTACCATTGAAAAAACAAGGGAACATTTGTCGCATCATGAAAACGCGGTCATCCCCGGGTTCTACGGCAGAATGCCCAACGATACCATCAAGACCTTTTCACGTGGCGGTTCGGATATTACCGGTTCGCTGGTCGCGCGTGCGATGAACGCCGATATTTACGAAAACTGGACCGATGTGGACGGTTTTCTGGTTACCGATCCGCGCATTGTTTCCAATCCGCACCGGATCGAGACCATCACCTACCGCGAGCTGCGCGAACTGTCCTACATGGGGGCAACGGTTTTGCATGAGGACGCGATCTTCCCTGTCCGGCAAACCGGGATCCCGATCAACATCCGCAACACCAATGCGCCGCAAAATGCAGGAACGATGATCGTGCAGGACGTTGACGACGCCGAGGATCAAAAAATTCCCCACATCACCGGCATTGCGGGCAAAAAGGGACTGAGCATCATTTCCATTGAAAAGGCGATGATGAACCAGGAGCTCGGTTTTGGCCGCCAGGTGTTGGAGATCATTGAAGAATTCGGCATCTCCTTTGAACATCTGCCCTCCGGGATCGACACCATGTCGATCGTTGTGGACAGTCACTATGTTGAAGGCCGCGAAGAAGATATCATCAATGCGATCAAATACGGTGTCAATGCCGATACGGTACATATTGAAAACAATCTGGCGTTGATCGCGGTGGTCGGCAGAGGCATGCGCCGCACGACCGGTACCGCCGCTAAGGTGATGAGCGCCGTTGCCAAGAAAAACATCAATCTGCGGATGATCGATCAGGGCTCCAGTGAGCTGAACATTATTATCGGCGTGGACGAATCGTCTCTGCCCGATGCAATCGATGCGATTTATCATGAATTTTATTGATCGTGCCTTTGCACCGGCGGACTGAAACCGCTCCGCTTTGTTGTCTGGTGCACCGCTTTAAGATTCATGTGATCTATTTTTACATTTTATATCTTTATAGGAGGCAAAACAGCTATGACATTCAAATCAGAGTATCTTGCGAACATCTACGCGGGCGTTGAAAAACGCAATCCGGGCGAAAAAGAGTTTTTGCAGGCAGTCAAGGAAGTTCTGGAAACGCTCGAACCGGTTGTTGAAAAACGTCCCGATCTGGTGGAAGCCGGCGTGATCGACAGAATCGTGGAACCGGAACGGCAGATCATTTTCCGTGTTTCCTGGGTCGACGACCAGGGCAAAGTGCAGGTCAACCGCGGTTTCCGTGTGGAATTCAATTCCGCGATCGGACCTTATAAGGGCGGACTGCGTCTGCATCCTTCTGTCAATGCGTCGATCATCAAATTCTTAGGCTTTGAACAGATCTTCAAAAACAGCCTGACCGGTCTGCCCATGGGCGGCGGTAAAGGCGGCAGCGACTTTGATCCGAAGGGTAAATCCGATGGGGAAATCATGCGGTTCTGCCAGAGCTTCATGACCGAGCTTGCCAAACATATCGGTCCGAACACCGACGTGCCGGCGGGTGATATCGGCGTCGGCGGACGTGAAATCGGTTATATGTTCGGCCAGTATAAACGGCTGCGCAATGAATTCACCGGCGTTTTGACCGGTAAAGGTCTCACTTTCGGCGGTTCGCTTGCAAGAACCGAAGCGACCGGTTATGGCGTGTGCTATTTTACCGATGAAATGCTCAAAAAATACAATCAGTCCTTCAAAGGCAAAACCGTTGTGATCTCCGGTTCCGGCAACGTTGCGATCTATGCGACCGAAAAAGCGACCCAGCTGGGCGGCAAGGTCGTTGCTTTGTCCGATTCCTCGGGTTATATCGTGGATGAAAACGGTATTAATCTCGATGTTGTCAAACAAATCAAGGAAGTGGAAAGAGGACGCATTAAAGAATACGCCAACCGCGTTCCCGGTTCCGTTTACCACGAGGGCAAGGGCATCTGGAATGTGAAATGCGACATTGCGCTGCCCTGCGCAACACAAAATGAACTGGATGGCGACGATGCCGCCACATTGATCAAAAACGGTGTGATCGCTGTTTGCGAAGGTGCGAACATGCCCTGCACACCCGAAGCGGTGGAAGCGTTCCAGAAAGCCGGCGTGTATTTCGGACCGGCAAAGGCGGCAAACGCCGGCGGCGTTGCAGTCAGCGGTCTGGAAATGAGCCAGAACTCTCTGCGTTTGTCCTGGACATTCGAAGAAGTCGACAACCGGCTGCATGACATTATGGTCAATATTTTCCATGCGGCTTATGACGCCAGCAAGGAATACGGCATGGAAGGCAACCTGGTCGCAGGCGCCAACATCGCCGGTTTCCTGAAAGTTGCGGAAGCGATGAAAGCACAGGGTATCTGCTATTAAGCAAAACCGTTTGCAAAGGACAGGCATTTTCTTGCCTGTCCTTTTTGCTCACCCAATCATATCAAAAACATAAAACCGGAAGCATAAAATGCTTCCGGTTTTATTGCTCTTTTCAAAAATTACCGTTTCTTTTTTACCACAAGCAGGGCGGCGCCGGATGCAAGCAGCACTGCAAGCATACCAATCGGTGAGGCGCTGCCGGTGCTGGGACTATTCATGTCGCCGCCGGTGACCGCATCGGTGGAATCGACCGGATCGGTCACATCTGCCGGATCCGTTACATCGACTGGGTCGGTTGGATCAGTCGGGTCGGCCGGATCGGTTGGATCAGTCGGGTCGGCCGGATCGGTTGGATCAGTCGGGTCGGCCGGAT
>CAMMAZ010000027.1 GCA_946493765.1 uncultured Clostridia bacterium
TGCCGACCAGTTCTTCCGGCTCGTAATATGCGTGAATACCGCTTAAAATCGTCCTGTTTTCGCCTGAGCCATCGTCTAAGGTAAACTTCAGAAGCTTCTTAGACTTCGGTACTGCTTCACAAGCAAGCACTTTGACTGCTCTGAAATCAGACTTGGAGAAAGTCTCAAAATCCACGAAATCCTTGAACAACGGCTCGATCTCCACTTTGGAGAAATCTATCTTTTCCGGCTCTATTTTCGGTGCTTCTGACTCGGCTTTATTTACACCAATTTCTTCTTTTACACCATTCAAGGGTTTCATCGTCGGGAACAGCAAAACGTCACGAATAGAATATTTATCACACAGCAGCATGACCAGCCGGTCGATACCGATACCCATACCGCCGGTCGGCGGCATGCCATATTCCAAAGCGGTGATAAAATCTTCATCCAACATGTTCGCTTCATCGTCGCCGGCATTGCGCAGCATGACCTGCCGTTCAAAACGGCCTCTCTGATCGATCGGATCGTTCAGTTCGGAATAAGCGTTTGCATACTCCCTGCCGCCGATAAACAATTCAAAACGTTCCGTCAGCTCCGGTGCAGAGGGTTTGCGCTTGGTCAGCGGAGAAATTTCAACCGGATAATCGGTGATAAAGGTCGGCTGCACCAGTTTTTCTTCCACATAGGTTTCAAAGAACAGGTTGACGACATCGCCCCATTCATCCGTTTCTTTAAGTTCAAGGTGATGTTCTTTCGCCTTTTCTCTGGCAGCGGCGGTGTCGCCCTTGAACGCTTCAAAATCCACGCCGGAATATTCCTTGACCGCTTCCAGCATCGGCAACCGTTTAAACGGCGCTGTCAAATCGATGTCTGTTCCCTGATAATTGATTTTTGTTGTCCCGTTCACCGCCATGCTCGCATTGGAAATGAGCGTTTCCGCCAATTCCATCATACCGTTATAGTCGGTATATGCCTGGTACATTTCACAAAGCGTGAATTCCGGATTATGTTTAATGGAAATTCCTTCATTGCGGAACTGACGGCCGATTTCATAGACCCGCTCCATGCCGCCGACGATCAGCCGTTTTAAATACAGCTCCGGCGCGATCCGCATGTATAAATCCATGTCCAGCGCATTGTGATGCGTGATAAACGGACGTGCAGTCGCACCGCCGGGAATGGTGTTGAGAATGGGGGTTTCCACTTCAATAAACTGCCGCTGATCCAAAGTCTGCCGGAAAGAAGAAATGATCTTGCTACGCTTTTCAAAGGTTTCTTTCACATCCGGATTGATAATCAGATCGACATAACGCTGCCGGTATCTTGTGTCGACATTGGTAAGCCCGTGCCATTTTTCCGGCAACGGCAACAGTGATTTTGAAAGCAATTTCACCGATTGCGCATGCACCGAAATTTCTTCAGTTTTGGTTTTGAACACATAACCCGTCACGCTGATAATATCGCCGATATCCCATTTTTTAATGTCGTCCATCCACATTTCTTCGCCGATATCATCTTTGCGCATATAAACCTGCATTCTGTCTGTCCGGTCACGAACATCCAAAAAGGCGGCTTTCCCCATTTTACGCCAGCTCATAATCCGTCCGGCAATCGTTACCGTCTGTCCTTCCAGCGTGTCATACTCTTCACGGATTTGTTTGTTGGAATGGGTGCGCGCGCAGGTGGTGATCTCAAAAGGATCCTTTCCCTCTGCCTGCAATGCAGCCAGTTTTTCTCTGCGCACTTTTACAATTTCATTCAAATCCTGCTGTGTCGTTTCAGGTTGATTGTTCTGTCCCATCTTTTCAACATTCCTTTCCCGGACTTTTATTAAATAATCTCAATAATCTTAAATTCCAGATCCCCGCCGGGGGTCGGCACCACAACGGTATCTCCCGCTTTATGCCCCATCAGCGCTTTTCCGATCGGTGATTCATCAGAAATTTTTCCATTCAGCGGATCGGATTCGGCAGAACCGACCATTTTATATTCGGTGACCTCATTCATTTCCACATCCAGCACCTTAAAGGTCGTTCCGATATGCACACTGTCACCAGCGTTTCCGCTTTCATCAATGATCTGCACATTTTTAAGCATTGCTTCAATCTCATTGATTCGGCTCTCGATTTTCGCCTGGTCATTTTTCGCCTCATCATATTCACTGTTCTCAGAAAGATCACCAAAGGAACGTGCTACTTTTATTTTTTCCGCAATCTCATTGCGTTTTTCTGTTTTCAAATAATCCAATTCATTTTGAAGTTCTTCCAGCCCTTGCGCTGTCAATAAAATTTGTTTTGCCATTTTTCTCTGCACCTCAGTTTCAGATTTATAATATGCACATAGATTATATAATTATACCGAGCTCACAATGGTTTGTCAAGCATTTTTCAAAGGATCCGGGCGGTTTTTAAAAACCGCCCGGATGTCTTTTATTCTATCTGACTTTTTGTTTTTGATAAGCCCGAATCATATATTTAAAAATATCTTTTCTTGTGATGATGCCGATAAATTTATTTCGGTCGTCCACCACCGGAATAAAATTCTGATTCACAGCTCTTTCCAACAATTCTTCGATCTGCGCTTCCACCCGGACCGCCGGATTCCAGCCGACGCGGATAATATCCCGAATCAAAACATTCTCTTTATCCCGAATGCTGTTGTTCTGGTAATCGATAATATGCCAGAGAAAATCACCTTCACTGACACAGCCGCAATAGTCGCCGTCCTTTGTGATCACCGGAATGGCCGAATAACCGTGCGCCCGCATTTTTTCCAATCCGCAACGCACCGTACAATCGTCTTCCAAATAACAGACCGACGTTTTGTTTTGCAATAAAAATAAAATATTCATGATCCAAACATCCTTCTGATTCTGACACCTTTATGTATTTTTTAGGCGTCGGCACGTTTTCGCTTGGGCTGCAAATACACCCACGGCATAAACCGCTGTGCAATAATAATTGCAGCTGCCGACACCAAAATCCATATTACAAGAAAGATAAGAACACTGTGTAAACTGAATTTAAAATATGGGTTAATTATCGCATAAAGCGGCATTGCTAAGCAAAATGCTGTCATCAGGTATTTGCCGGCAACAATCGATTTCGTGTTTTTATAGTCCATTTTTCCGATCATATAAGGGAACCAATGATCAAAAATAAAACACAGCGGTACGATCGCAAAATACAAAAGGATCGCGAACGGAATCGAATATCGATAATCTTTCATCTGTTCGGGAAAAAGCCGTTCAAATGTCCGAATCACCGGCACATGCACCGCAAGATAGATCAACGTGTTGCAGCCGATATAAGTCAGCCATCTGATTTTCGGCAACAGCCGGACAATTAGCACGACTACAATCGACATTGTTACCGCAGCAATATAAAACCAAATCAAATATTTCCCGAAGTTATTCGACGCCATGGAGATATATCCGTTTGTTCTAACGGCATATAATCCGACAGCTAAAAAAAGCAACACAATTCCCGTATATTTTACCGCAGACAGCGCTTTTATTTTATCATCGTTTTGTTTGAAATACCGCACGATCAAATAACCGATAAAGAGAAATACAACAGCCGTCAACGCAGCGTCCAGATGCCAGATCATCTTTTCCATTTTGCTGGAAAAGCCGGCTAACGCAAAAACACCTATGACAACAGCCATCCAGCGCAGGTCCTTTTTGCTGAATTTCACAACCAGCGCAAACAGGATGTTGGCAATTGCCAATGTGGGAATAAACCAGAGTGCATTGGAGGGAGATTCATAAAGCCTACTGTTTGCCACAAAAATCCCTTTGAAAATTTCAGGTAAAGGCACCGATTCTTTATATTCCAAAATTCTGAAATTGAGCACCCATTGCGGAAACATGAGTAAATTCAGCCAGATATACGGCACGATCAGCCGAAAAAACTGCTTTTTGATCGTTTCCCAAATCGGCATTTGTTCCAACTTATCCAAATTTACCGTCATCCCGGAAATCATAAAAAACAACGGCATATGAAAGGAATAAATGATGTTGCGCATGGTATCCGGAATGGTAACATGCCCCAACACAACAAAGAAAAAAGCAACCGCACGCAATTGATCGATCCAAACAATACGTGTCTTTTTCTGTAAAGTCACCGCACCTGCTTCCAATATTTTATCCTCCATTCTCCCGCGTGGAAAATTGTATGATCGCTTCATAAATCCGTTTGCAATTGTTAAAATCCGAAAAAGCGAAAAAGTCGTCTCTTCGTTTTTGGTAAATTTTTGGCATTCTGCATCCGTTTTGCATATATTCGCACAAGGTTTCAACCAGCTGCGCATGTTCCGTGCAGACTGGACCGAATCCCATCGTGTCATAGATCAATCCGCCCTCTTCATATTGCGGGGGCAACGTTTCGGGATGATAATAAACCACCGGTTTGGATTGATAGGCAAAATCAAACTGCACACCGGAATAGTCGGTGACCATCAAACTGGATTGCGTTAAAATCGTTTCATAACTGACATCGTCCGCCGCCGCTAAAATTTGCACCTGTTCGTTCTTTTCAAAATCATCGATCTGCGGGCTGGTCAGCGGATGCAGCAAAAACAAAACGGAATAACCGTTTTGTTTGGCGCACTGCAAAAACGCCGTGTCGTTGATCAGCCGGTTATAAAGCCGGAAATATTCACTGTGTTTGAATTCCTCGTTATATGTTCTTTTCTTCCCGAATCCGGCGCTGACATTGGTAAGATTGCGCCGCCAGGTCGGTGTGATGAGAATGATTTTCTGGTCGTTGTTTTTCAGCCCGTCGTACCGGGCAAGGCCGGTCAGTTGCAGCGCAGAATCCGGATAATCATAAATCGGTTTTTTTAAATTTTCGATTTCATAGTAAGACGCGCAGCAATACAGTTTTGTGTTGTCGAACCAACGGTTCTGATACTGTGCGATCTGCTGGATCGTCAGTCCGTGCTGCACGCAAATAATATTCGCGTCATACAGATCCTTAAAATAAACCCGAAGCCGCTTGGTATAGCCCGCAAATCCCATGGTGCTTGAATGCGTCGCCATGATATTTTCGGCAAGCAAGGCATACAACTTATGTTTATAAGATTCAAATTTTAAAAGCGGCAGCCGCTGCGCTTTTAAACGCAAATAATCCGGCGAATCGGCGTTGACGACATAATAATGCCGGATGCCGTCGTTTTGCCGCACGGCATATTGGAACAGATATTCCGCGTTGTCGCCGCCTTTATAAAGCTTATCAAAATACAGCCAGACGCGCTTATGCTTATAAAACGGGCGGACGACAAAATAAAGCCAGCGAAACAAAATGATTTTCAAACCATAAGAAAACCCTTCCGTGCGCAGTGCGCTGACATCAAAACACAGTTCCCGCTTGAAGCACCGCCAAAATGTGTTTTTTTCGATCAAAAGCGTTTGATTGTTTTGGTGGCGCATCATCAGGTCTTTGTTCATGCACCAATAGCCGTTCGCGTGGGTGGAAGCGATTCTCGACCCAGCCTCTTTGGAAAACTGAAAGGAAAACGGAATTTGCACCGCCTGCAACACAGCTAAAAAGGACAGCCTGTCCCCTGCTTTTACCGGGATCTGCACCGAAAACAAATAACGGTGCGAAATCGTTTTGCCAAAGCATTTCACCAGCGGATAGCAGCTGCTGTGCACAACCGGAACACGCTCTTTCTTGTTTTTAACGACAAACAAACGGATATCCTCCGGTGACAAATAGTCCCCGGCAGTCAACTCCCCGCAGATTTCGAGCAGATTCTCTTTCAGGTTCATCAAACGGATCGAAACAAATTCATCCTTTAAATCCGCGATTTTCAGATTCTCTCCAAAAAAGACCGCATCGCTTTGCACCGTTGCCGCTTTTTTCTCTTTCAGCTGCAAAAGCTGCCAGCGCAAAATTCTTGGCAAACGAACGCCGATCGTGTCCGCTGCCGCAAAAATGACCGCATCATCGATGCTTTGCAGCATTTGTTTGACAGCCGCATAAAAATCGTCCAGCTGTTCTTCCCGCAGGATGTATTTATTTCGTTCCTCTAAATTACAATTGAATTTTTGCCCCAGCAGATACATGCAAACCTGCTGCACATATAAAGGCGCACGCCCACTAAATGCCTGCAAAAGCGGCAACAAAAAACGCTGAATGCTAGATGTATACCACCATTCGCATTGCTGCCAGTGGTTCCAGTCGGGCACATCCTCTCCATAGGTCCCCGCTGTCACACAAAACGCATCGAGATAGGCATAGGTACCGCTTTCACGGTAAAAATCCATTAAAAATTTTATTTTGCACTCATCTTGCAATTGCGGATCAAACCGCAGATGCGACACGGCAGACGTGGTAAAAAAGAAACAGTCCAACAGCAGATGAACGGCGCAGGGCGAAACCTCCGGAGCATAAAGACCGGAAACTTTTGGTTGCGCGGCATACCGCTTTTTTTGGTCGCCGATCGAATAGGCGCCGCAAAGCGCCGCAGCCGGCGCCGTTTGCATCTGTTTTAAAACCGATTGAAAATCCATTGCCGGATAAATGGTTCCGGCATCAGCAAACACGACAAAATCACCGCCGGCCTTTGCAAGACCGCAGTTAAAGCTTTCCGCACAGCCGCCCTGTGCATCTATTGTCTCACAGGCTGTCGATGCAGGGCTCTGCGCCGCTACAGCCGACGCGTATGGTCCCACTAAAATCAACTGTTTTTGCGCATTTGCAATATGAACGACGCTTCGCACGGTTTTTGCCGCCTGTTCCTTATCCGAACAGTCAACAACAAAGGTTATAACCGGCAAATCCATTTTGCATCTCCTTTAATCAGCTGTATTGCCAGCTTTCCATCAGCTTTAGATACATCTGCTGCAGCGGAACCTGTGCTTTCCAGCCCAGTTCGTTTAATTTTTTAGACGACAGTTTCATCTGCACCGGCGGCGCGTATCCATATTGCAATGCGTCTTGCGGAATATCAAATACCACTTTGATTTTTCCGTTCATATCCGCTAACATCTGTGCCATATCCCGGATGGTGATGTTGGTTTCTTCATTGGTCACATTATAAGCCTGTCCGTTTTCCCCTTTTAACAGAATCGTCAAAAGCCCGAGCACACAATCTCTTGTGTAGCAATAATTTCCGGTCGACATGCCATTCGTGTGCAAAACAATATCCGTGTTGTCTAAATAGCTTTTTGCAAATTGCGCGAAAACACGCGTTTCTTTTTTGCTGACACCGGCGCCGAATGTCTGCGCCAGCCGCGCGATCTTGACCGGAACACCATGCTCATGCGCATAAGCCGCGCACAGGCATTCCGACATGCGCTTGCCCTCCGGATAGCAGCTGCGCACCTGCAGCACGTCGACATACCCGTAATCCGTTTCCGAAACGCTTTCCAGTGCCGGATCGGGCGCGCCATACATCTCCATAGACGAAATATAAACCATCGACTGCACTGCCTTTTGCTTTGCAAAGGCTAAAATATTGTCGGTTCCGTTCACGGCGGTCCGGATCGTTTCCACCGGATAGGTCACCATCTGCTTGGAGTTGGTAATGCTTGCACCGTGCAGAATAAAATCCACCGGCTGCTCCACGCAAAGCGGATTTAAAATATCTCCCTGCATCAGCTGCAAATCGTCTCTGGCACATAATTCGCCATAGAAACGTTTGCCTTTTTCACGATCCCGCACCAGCGCCAAAACCGTCATTTGCAGATCCCGCATCCGGTTTACGCACAGCAATGCGCGCACGACAAAAGAGCCGACAAGGCCTGTCGCACCGGTGACAAAAACGGTTTTGCCTTTCAATTGCTCAAACGGCAGATCGCTTTTTGCAATCAGGTCAAGATCCTCCTGCAAAACCGGATCAGCCGGGCTTTCCAATGTCCGCATATCTCTTTCTTTCCTTTCTCAAACGCCGAAAATCTGCTCGTTTAACTGCGCTTCCACATAGGAACGGAAAATATAAAAGTCGGACGGCGTTGTAATTTTAATATTCTCGGCCGGTCCCAAAACAGTAAACAGCGGATGGCCATAGTGCGTCATCATCGACGCGGAATCGATAAAATCCTGCCTGCCTTCGGCGATCGATCTTTCATGCGCTGCGAAAATGTCTTTCAGATAAAAAGACTGCGGCGCCCTGGCCAGCGAACAGTCGCTTCTTGGGATGATATCGGTAATATGATTATTATCCCCCGTTTTGATGATCGTTTCGATCGCAGGACTCACTGTGACGCAGCATCCTTTTTCCCGGACACACTGGATATTATCTGTGATCGTCTGTTCATTGATCAGCGGACGCACGCCGTCATGGATCAAAACGACGGTGTCCTCCGGACAATGTTCATGCAGCGTTTTCAATCCATTATAAATGGATTCCTGGCCGCTGCTGCCGCCCGGAACGATCCATTTGACCTTTTGGAATTTTTCCCGATCGATCAATTTTTTCAAATAGCCGATATAGGATTCCAGACAAACAACGACAATGCAGTCGATCCCATCATGTTTTTCAAAATGTTCAATGGTGTGAATAATAATCGCTTTGCCATTGCATTCCAGAAACTGCTTCGGCATTGCCTTTAAATTCATTCTTTTACCGGTTCCGCCGGCAAAAATCAAAGCAGCGTTCAAAACGTTCATTCCTTTCTTTTTAAACTTCTATTTTATTTTTAGAATCATTTACAAAAGAATACACAATATATTAACATAGTTTTTACTAAATTTCAACCAGAAGAATTGACAATATATGCAATATTGCCGGCAGATGCCGTTAATATCTAAAATAAAACGCAGACTTTTCCTGCAAACCAACGATAAAAATCCACAGAAAGCCGCCGTTTTTTCCGTACTTATTTAAACAATATTCTAAAATTTTTTGTTTACGAATAAAAAACGGAAAAAAAGAGTAGACGCGACATGAAATATTTGTTATAATATTGAACAGGTCTGTGGGTATTTCAGACAGATGAAGTTCAAATGGACTTTTCTAGAATTTTAGGAGGTACAAATCTATGAGCAAAAAGTACGTTTATCTGTTCTCTGAAGGCGACGAGAACATGCGTGAGATCCTTGGAGGCAAGGGTGCAAACTTAGCGCAGATGACTAAGCTTGGCATGCCGGTTCCCCAAGGGTTTACTATTTCTACCGAAGCCTGCACGCGTTATTATGAAGACGGTAAAGTCATCGCGGACGATATTCAGGCGGAAATTTATGAATACCTGAAAAAAATCGAAGAAATCAACGGCAAACAGTTTGGCAGCCCCACCAATCCGCTGCTTGTTTCGGTTCGTTCCGGCGCACGTGCTTCCATGCCCGGCATGATGGACACCATTTTGAACCTCGGTATGAACGAAGACGTTATCGCCGGTTTGATCAAAGGCAATCCGGATCCGAAGTTTGAACGTTTCGTTTATGACTCTTATCGCCGTTTCATCCAGATGTATTCCGACGTTGTTATGGAAGTCGGCAAAAAATACTTTGAACAGCTCATTGATGAAATGAAGGAAGCCAAAGGCGTTAAAAACGATATCGATCTAACAGCTGAAGATCTCAAAAAACTGGCGGAACAGTTCAAAGCGGAATATAAAAAGCAGATCGGCGAAGATTTCCCGACCGATCCGAAAGAACAGCTCATGGGCGCCGTCAAAGCGGTCTTCCGTTCCTGGGACAATCCCCGTGCGAACGTTTATCGCCGCATGAACGACATCCCCTACTCCTGGGGTACTGCCGTTAACGTGCAGCCGATGGTGTTTGGTAACTTAAACGAAAATTCCGGCACAGGCGTTGCGTTCACACGTGACCCGGCGACCGGTGAAAAGGCGCTGTTCGGCGAATACCTGATCAACGCACAGGGTGAAGACGTCGTTGCCGGCGTGCGCACTCCTTTCCCGATTTCCCACTTACAGCAGGATATGCCGGAAGTCTATGAGCAGTTTGCAACTATTGCGAACAACCTTGAAAAGCATTACAGAGATATGCAGGACATGGAATTCACCATCGAAAACGGCAAGCTCTATATGCTGCAAACCCGTAACGGCAAACGTACTGCTGCCGCCGCTTTAAAAATCGCGGTCGATCTGGTCGACGAAGGCATGATCACCGAAGATGAAGCGGTTTTGCGTGTGGAGCCCAAACAGCTCGACGCATTGCTGCATCCGCAGTTTGACGCCGCTGCGCTCAAAGCTGCAAAAGTGATCGGCACCGGTTTGGCTGCTTCTCCGGGCGCTGCCTGCGGTAAAGTCGTGTTCACTGCGGAAGATGCAAAAGAATGGGCCGAAAGAGGCGAAAAGGTCATTCTGGTTCGTTTGGAAACCTCTCCGGAAGACATTGAAGGTATGGTCGCGGCACAGGGTATCCTGACCGTTCGTGGCGGTATGACTTCACATGCGGCTGTTGTTGCGCGCGGTATGGGTACTTGCTGCGTTTCCGGCTGCGGCGATATCAAAATGCATGAAGAAGAAAAATATTTTGTGCTCGACGGCGTGACCTACAAAGAAGGCGACTACATTTCGCTGGACGGCTCCACCGGTAAGATCTACGGTGAAGCTGTTGCAACAGTAGAAGCAACTATTTCCGGAAACTTCGGCCGTTTCATGGGCTGGGCGGACGCCAGAAGAAAACTGATGGTTCGCACCAATGCCGACAATCCGCGTGATACAGCACAGGCTGTTAAATTCGGCGCGGAAGGCATCGGTCTGTGCCGTACGGAGCATATGTTCTTTGAAGGCGACAGAATCAAAGCGATCCGCGAAATGATCGTTTCCGAAACAGCGGAAGAACGCGAAAAAGCGTTGGCGAAGATCCTGCCGCTGCAACAGGGCGACTTTGAAGAAATGTACAGAGTGCTGGAAGGCCGTCCGATGACCATTCGTTTCCTCGATCCGCCGCTGCATGAATTCGTTCCGCAGAAGGAAGAAGATATCGTTGAGCTCGCAAAAGAGATGAATCTGGAAGTTTCAAAACTCAAAGAGATCATCGACGGACTGCATGAGTTCAACCCGATGATGGGTCACCGTGGCTGCCGTCTGGCTGTCACCTATCCGGAAATCGCCGCAATGCAGACAACCGCTGTGATCAACGCCGCAATCAACGTTTCCAAAGAAACCGGCAAAATGATCACACCGGAAATCATGATCCCGCTGGTCGGCGAAGTCAAGGAATTGAAATTTGTTAAAGATATCGTGACCTCCACAGCTGATAAAATCATCAAAGATGCCGGTATCGACATGCATTATAAAGTCGGCACCATGATCGAAATTCCGCGTGCTGCTTTAACTGCAGATGAAATCGCGACCGAAGCGGAATTCTTCTCCTTCGGCACCAACGACCTGACACAGATGACCTTCGGCTTCAGCCGTGACGATGCTGCGAAATTCTTGGATGCATATTATGATGCAAAAATCTATGAATTCGATCCGTTTGCTAAACTCGACCAGGTCGGTGTTGGCAAATTGGTAAAAATGGCGGCAGAGCTTGGTAGAAAGACCCGTCCGGATATCAAACTGGGTATCTGCGGCGAACACGGCGGCGATCCGTCCACCGTTGAATTCTGCCATAACATCGGGCTGAATTATGTGTCCTGCTCGCCGTTCCGCGTGCCGATCGCACGTTTGGCTGCGGCACAGGCTGCAATCAAAGAAAGCAGCAAATAAGGTTCTCTTTTCGGAATAAACCTTAAATAAACGATAAAAAGGTGAGGACGAATTGTCCTCACCTTTTTTACTGATGCTAATGGAAAAAGGACACCTATCCAAAAGGATTAGATGTCCCCTCTTTTTTTATCTCAAATTCATTATTCATCTTCTTGTGCGTCGAAAACCCGCACATAGTCAACGACCCAAACGTCACCTTTGGATTTTTCGAGCGTGTCCCATGCCGTCCAGCCGGAGCTGCGGTAGCCCACCGCTTCTGTGGATAACAAAATAAACTGCTCGATCTGGGAGACCGGCTCTGTAAATGTCTGCACCAGTTTACCGTCGATATAATAGCGATAAGCATCTTTGGTCCATTCCAGCCCGAAACGATGATAGCCATCGGCCGTCGGTTTTAACTTGTTTTCATGCGCACCGGTGGAGCGATGCTGCGAGCCATAGCCATTCCAGTGGTTGTTGCACTGCACGATGTCGTTGCGTTCAAATTGCTCCATGATATCCACCTCGACGCCGGCGCTGCACGGATCGAGCGACGCGCCGATCGTCGGCGACTGCAACCAGAAAGCCGACCACCATCCCGGCTTTTGCTGCATTTTGCAACGGCATTCATAATAGCCGTAGCGATGCATGAATTTCGGTTGTTTGATTTCACCGATCGGCCAGGTGAAATAATTTTCATATTGAGAGGGCTCTTTCTGATTTTCACTTTTTAAGGTATCGTATTCCTCGCCCTCGCCGTCCATGAAATTATAGCCGGTTTGCAATTGTGTTGTGCAGTAAACGCCATCCCGGTAAACCAGATGAAATAGGATGTTGCTGTTTCCATCAAAGGAAATCGCATCTTCGACAAAATGTTTTGCGCGCTTTCCCATCATATGTGTGCGCACCGCCCATTTGGTTTCATCCAGCCGGTCGCCGTCGAATTCATCCGACCAAATAAGCTTCCATTGCTTTCCGTCCGGCAGCAGACTGTCGGCATGTTTTTCAACTTTGTAGTTTTGCATAACGCACCTTCCCTTAAATTTCACCTGTGATTTGATCGAACAGATAGATTTTAAAGCAATAGGGATCCAGTTTTCGCGCGGTTTGTATCGCCTTTTCCGCTTCTGCTTTTTTATTCAATCCTAACAGCGCGAACGCCTTGAGAATGCTGCCATCGCGAATATTTTCCTTTTCAATGTCGTATTCAAACGGCATAGGAGTCGGAGAACCGACGCCGTAATAGCTACGCAGATCGGCATTTTTGATTAGATTCTCCGCTGTTTGCAGCATCTCATCCAACACTTGGCGAGCTGTTTTTTCTTCTCCGCACTGGTATAAGCATAACGCGCGGAAAAGTGAAATCTCCGAAACGGCGGCTTTGTATTCCCCGCCCTTTAAAAAGGCTTTTTTGGCGGCGGTGAAATTATTTTCGCTTTCATACAAACGGCCCAAAAAGTAGTAGATATGCGCTTCCTGATTAAAAAAGGTTTTGGCCTCTCCATAGGATTTCGGAATGACGCTCCCTGCCAGGTATGCCGCTTTGGCCTGTTCCTTTTCACCCCGTTTGGACAACGCGTTTCCATACAGAACATGCAGCCACGCGTGCAGATGTGTCAGTCTGCCTTCCCCGCCCTCATAGATATGAAACCGGCGTGTTGCCGCCATTTGAATGGATTTCTGATATTCTCCCTGCATTGCGGTCAGGATGATTTTATCCAGCAAGCAGTCGTCACGCGCGTTGAGCAGATCGGGATATTTATCATACACCGCAAGACGGTCGGCCACGCTGAAATTCATATTTTTGAGCAGTTGCTGGTATTCAAACAACAGTCTTGGATCATTCGTCTTGATTTCCATCGCATGTTCCATGGCTGACAGGGCTTTTCCCGGCTGTTGAAATTTATCAAAATATAACAAAGACAGATTCCGCCACGCTTTATAATGCTTTGGCTGGTTGCGCACACAGCTTTCAAAAAGCTCTTTGGCGATGGTATAGCGCTGTTTGTCAAAAAACAAGCTGCCGAGATAATAATAAGCGTTGGCGCCTTTTGGATGATGGTTGATCGCATGTTTGAGCACCAAAATATCCATCAGCCGGGACGGGAAACAATACGTGCCGGCCGCCTGTTCCGCTTTGATCCATTCCCTTGTTCCGTTACGTCCCATCTTTTCAAGGCAATAAGCATGGTAATAATGAATCAACGGATAATTGGTTCTGATTTTTTCAATTAGCTGCACAGCCGATTCATACAGACCCGCCTCGATATAACAGCACAGCACATCGATGATATTTTCCGGTTTTTTGAAAAACATCTCCATCATTTCCGGCTGCTTCTGATAGAAGGATAACTCCACAAGGGCAAAAAAGTCAAGCGGATCATCTTCAGCGTTGCTTTTGGTCTGCTGCAGCGCCTGCTGGGTTTGCCCGGTTATCCGCAAAATTGCCGCTTTCAGGTTATTGGCTCTGGTGTGTCCCCAGTTGATCTGATTGCAGATCTCTAGTTTTTCAAGCGCCGCAAAATAATCTCCGTTGATGCAGTCGATATTTGCAAGTGCAAAATAAGCGGCACCTCGATGACTTGCATTCCATGTCGCCCGGTAAAGATCATCGACAGCCTCTTTATATCTGCCAAGGTATTTGTACGCAATACCGCGCAGATAGATCGCTTCGGTGTCGGTGGGATGCTCGTTTCTGACAGTCAGACGCTTGATCGCCCGGCCGGCATAATCGATGCAGTCTTCAAATGCACCGCTTTTCAGCGACAGTCTTGCCATTGCGGTATTGCAGCGGCTGTCCTCCGGGTCGCGGCCAAGCGCTTCAAGATAATAATCTTTGGCGTCATAATTGTGCTGTTTATATTGCTCTAGATGCAGGCCGTTTAAATATAGCATCTCGATGTTATTGATTTCCGACGGACGCTTGACCGGCTCTCTAACAGAAATCGGTCGTTTATGTCCTCTGACATACGGTTTATAGGACACCAAAACTTTTCCGTTGCTATCGAGCAAGATGCCTTTCAGATCGTTAAAATCGACACTGCCGAGCGGAACGGATTTCAAATAAGGCTTCTGCGGCGTTAGATCCACAATTTCCTGATAAAAAACTGCTCCTTGATATTCGATAACAACCTTAGCATGCAAAAATTCGCCGGTAACATGGAAGCCAAGGAAAATTTCCTTTCCGCGCTGTTCCATATTCATCGCCGCGTCGATCGTTGCGTTTTTCACGATCCCGATATCCCGAACCGGATACCAGAACTGTTCAAATGTGCGGGTTTCAAACGGCGCGATCCAGGTAAAATCCGGCTGATTATCGGTATACACGCCGGTCATCAACTCGATATACGGCCCGTTTTTATCCGTTAAATTCTGGCACCACATATCGCCGAAATCACCGGTTCCCCAATGCCACATTTTTTTGCCGGGAGAAATGTGGTGGTCGGCAACCGTGACAATACCCTTTTCGATGCTCTCATCATAGCCGGAGACAAAATCCATATCCGACTGTCCCTGTGAGACCAGATAAGAAGAGGGCACCTTGATCGCGCTGTAGCGGGAAATGTCCGTTCCCTTTCCGAAATCATAAGGACGCGCTGTTTTATAGAGCCCATGCGCGATCGGCCAGGAAAGCACAGCCCTGCGGTCGTGATCATTGACCCATTCGACATCGGGCGGAAAAACCGTTCTGTAGCTTTCGTTGACCGGAACGGCGAGATTGGCCCACCACATAAACACCTGCGGCAGCTCGGTGCGGTTATAAACCCGAACCTTTGCCTTGATATAGCTCCTGCCTTCGTCCAGCGTGATACCGGCCATAGCCTTCATGCGGTTCATCGGCTCCACTTCGCCGACCCATACCGTTTCTCCGTTCGCATTATGCTCAATTACCGCTTCCAGCGGCATAAAGGTCGTCGGACGGTGATGCTGCGGCCAGTTGAATTCAATACCGCCGGAAATCCACGGTCCCGCAAGACCTACCAATGCCGGTTTGATCACTTCATTGTAATAGATAAAATCATAGTCGCCGATCTTATCATAGCCCCTGTAGATCTTGCCGCCGATCGCCGGTAGAACCTGCGTTTTTATGTATTGATTCTCAAGGGTATACACCGTGTAGGCGACATCTGATTTTTCATCGCTGATTCCATCCGCATAGGGAATCGGATATACCTTTCCCGAAGCGCCCTGATAAGGCCGGTGTTCAAAAAACATCGGCAGTTCATTCGGCTTTTGCGGTATATAGGTCGGAATGATCATTTTCTCTTTTGTAACATTCACTTTAGACATTGTCAAGCCTCCCCGTTTTGTGTTATAATTATAAAAAATCATAACCAAAACAAAAAGACAAAATTTTTGTCAGAAATCAGACGGATTTCTGCACCGTTGGAGGTTAAAAAATGATCGTCATCAGCGAACCGGCCTATACCGTGTCCAATTGGTATGCGCAAATTGTTGCGGGACTGAAAAGTCAAGCGCGAAAAAAGCGCCTGCCGCTGCATTTTTATTCGAATATGCAAAGCGCCGGACAGTCCGGCGGCTGTGTTTTTATTATTGGTTCTTCCTATTCCTGGTTATACGATGCTGTCGCAGACGCACATCAATTTGGCTGCCATCCCATTTTGCTGAACAATCAGCCGCACCGTTCCTTCCCAGGAAAATACAGTTATGTCAGCGCGGATATATCACTTTCCGTGTCTTATATCCTGCAGCTTCTCACACAGGCGGGCAAACATGAAATCGCGCTTTACGGTATCAATCCCGCCTCCGTTGCAGACATTAGCAGAAAAGAAACGTTTGCCGCACAACGGGGTCATGCGGATATTTACTACAACCGCACATCTTTTCTCCAATGCTTCGATAGTTTTTTCCAAAAAGCGCAGGAAAAGCAGTATGACGCTGTGATCTGTGCGAACGATTATGCCGCGATCTCTCTGATTTATCACCTGAAAACTTTGGGCTATAACACGGAACGCTTATCGGTGATCAGCTATTCCAACACATTGCTGGCACAGCGCTGCAATTCCTCCGTTTCATCGATCGAACTGCATTATGAAAAATTCGGGCAGGCTGCAATGATGATTAGTGAAAATATTGAAAAAGATCCTTATCTGACCGGGATGAACGTCTTCGTTGACTGGAAGCTGGTTTTTCGGGATACCGCGCTGGAATCGGAAATGCAAAAACAGATTTCATTTTCTTCTCAGACGGATGTTTCACGTCCGCAGGATTTATTGTTTGCCGATAAAGAACTCATCGAAATGATGCGCCTTGAAAATTTGTTGCTGCATTGCGATGAAACGGATATGCGCATTCTGCACCTGCTTTGCACCGGCACATCGCTTTATAAAATTGCGGAGGTGTGTTATCTGACCGAAAATGCATTAAAATACAGGATCAAAAAAATGAAAGAAATTTGTGATGTTCCTTCCAAAACGGATTTGATCCGATCCTTCAATAAATATAATATTCGTTTATAACGACTAAAAATAAAGCTTCTCCAATTTTTCGGAGAAGCTTTATTTTTATGTTTTACAGTGCGGCAACCGCGTCCAAAAGCTGATCTGGTGTTTTGCAAACAGCGCTGATCTGCAAGTCTTTCAAATCTTCCTTTTTTTGAAAGCCAAGACCATATAACACGGCGATAAAATCCATACCGGCAGTTTCGGCGCCCTTTGCGTCGAACACGCTGTCGCCGACCAGCACACTGTCCTTTTCCGGTATTTGAAGTGTTTTGCAGGCATTTTGCAAAAGCGATGCCTTGGTGCAGTCGCTTTTACCGTTAAAGGCGCAAATACCATCAAAATAATCACGGATTTTCAAAAAAATCAGCATCTGCTCGGCAAATCGCTCATGCTTTAAAGTGGCAAGCGCAATTTTTGTCCCCTGTTCTTTCAAACGCTTTAAAACCGTTTCCATCCCAGGATACAGCGTTGCCATCCTTTGACCCTTTTGGTTATAATATTCCCGGTATTTCTCGGCCGCAGCAAACGACTGCTGCTTTTCCATGCCGAAAACCCTTTGCATGCCTTCGTCCACGTGCCCGCCGATAATGCCGGCAAAACGCTCAACCGGTGCTTTTTCATAGCCAAAATCCGCAGCGGCGGCATTATAACAATAAAGAATGCCGGGAGAAGTGTCGGCCAGTGTGCCGTCGAAATCAAAAATCACAAGCTTTTTCATTGCCTCTCCCTCCACCTTTTATTTTTCGGGTTCTTCCCTAGCTTTTTCGATATAGGCGTTCAGCCGGCTTTCTGTCGCCTGCAATACTCCTTCCAACACGCGGATCTTTTCACTTTCCGCTTTGGAAATCCCGTGCAGGTCAACCGTCAGCCCGGTGTATTTCAATTCTTTTTGCGCTTTGATGTCGTTGATTTTTTGCATAATATCCTCCCGCTTTGTGTAGGCGTAGATTTCTTTTTTCTCACCGTTTGAAAAGTCGATAAAGACCGGACGGCAATGTTTGAAAACGGAATAATCGACACCGTCGAAAAACAAATATCTGTTCTTTTCATTTAAAAACAGAACCAGTTTATCACCGGATTTTAAAATTTCGCTTACCGTTTGTTCGGTGATCGTTTCATCCAAATCCGACAGAATGAAAACATCTGTGCCGTCTGTGCACTGCGCGCCCTCCACATGCTGCACATCGGTTTTGGAAAACTGACGCAGCAGCAATTCGTTTGCGTTGGTTTCCGCCTTTTGGATGCCAAGCGCATCCAGCAACATTCCCGCGCAGTGATAAGCAAAGAGGTATCGATAATCGGTCAAAATGCGCTCATCAAAGCTGAAAGCTTCTTTTGCGCAGCCGCCCAACGACCGCACGGCAGTGGAATAAGCCGCCGCGGCTTTTTCAAATTGTCCGTCAACACAAAACGGCAGCAGCTCCGACGGCATGGCAAACGGCAAAACCGTCGCTTTCCCGCCAAAAACCGTTTGATAGCAGCCCGCGATATCGTCCGGGTGCGGCTTGATGACCAAATGCATGCCGTCCAAAAAGTAATCGGCAAACAGCGTGTAAAGCCGGTGCTGTTCGCCCAGCGGCATCAGCCCTAAATTGGCAAGATGCTGGGTAAGCAGCAGACCAAACGGCGGCGCGATGTTTTCCTTTTTGCAACCGAAAAATGAAAGCACCGTTTCCAGCTGTGCTTCCGGCAGCGACGCTAGAAGATCCACAACCGAAAAATGCCGCATTTTCGGATTTTGATAGCCTTCCTTTTGTTTGTTTGTGTCCGCCAACACCGCAATCGCATTATCATTATCTCCGAATAATTGCAGTTTATCATATAACCGGCGCTGTGTTTTGTTGCGGCTCATGTTGGTCAGCGCAAAATCCCGGTCGGATAAGACGCCGCAGCCCTCTTCAAAACAAACATACGGATACCGGGAAGTCACGACCAGCCAGCCGAACGGAAAATGATCCGGACACAAAAACAAATGATCCTTGCGGCTCACCGGAACCGGCAATCCCTTTTTCATCATTTTGCAGGCAATTTTCAAAATCAGCCGCATGGGAACGTTACGCCGTTCCAAAGAACGCGTAAGGTCGGTGATTTGGGCTTCCGGCAGTAAATATACTTCGTCAAAAATGCCGGACTGCCGGTAACGATCCAGAAATGCAACCGAATTTTTATGAATATCCGATAACAGCAAAACCGATTTTTCATCGGTTTTCTCTGTCATACAGTGCAAAACACAGCACAGAATATGATAGGTTGTCAATGCATAATAAATTCTCATCCGGCATATTCCCTTTCAATTAAATCCTTCAGCGTTTCCATTGCATAGCCGTTGGAACCGACCGCACGGTTGACCGGATAATCGCCAAACAAACGCTTGAAATACCGGATCCTTGCAATCACAAACCGGCAGGCCTCATATGCGTCGGCGCCGCTGATGTTGCATAGATATGGATATTTTGCAAACGCTTTGGTATAATCAGCAATAAAATCTAAGATGCCCTGCTGAATATCCTTGATGTAGCCATACCCTTCTGTTTCCGGCAAATCAAAGGAAAAGGCCACCTCGCCGTTGTCGTCATAAGAAAAGCCGGTAAAGGACGGTGTGGGCGACGCCAGCATCATTTCGATAAACACACTGTATAACCGGCCGACATGATGATTTTGCTTTAAATCCCGGTTTTTGCGCTGGGAGAAAAAGTAGGCGTCCATTTTTCCGTTGAGCAATGGTGCTTCGATGATATTCTGATCGTGCAGGTAATTCGCACCTGCAACAGCCCCGGTCACTTCACAGCCGATCTGCCAGCGATCCTCGATCAAATAGCGCAATGCGGAAAAGCCGCTTGCCGCCCAGCCGACATCCACGACACAGACTTTTTTGGCGTCCCCGATTTTTTCACGGTAATATTGCTGCGCCGCCTGCTCGCTTTTCAGGCAATGTGCTTCTACCAGATCCCAGTGCTTGATAAAGCACGCCACCAGCTCCTCATAAATCTCAGCAGTCACAACAGTTTCAGCAGAAAAGCCCGCTGCTTCAAGATGCGGCAGCATTTCCGGCAGCCGCATGGAAGCTAAAATTTGCGCAAGGGTATATTTTCGCGATATTTTGTATTTGATATACCGCAGCAGATATTCGTTTCTAAAGCGCCCGGTCGTTAAATCCGTTGCGGCGGCACGCGACCAGTAGACATATTCCGTTTGCGCATTCGGATACAGTTTTGAATAAGCCTGCTTTAAAATATCGCCGTCCCGGGATAAAAACAGAATTTTATCGATCTTTTCATGCTTTGCTTTCTCATGGATAAAATGGCAATAGCCCAGCACAAAAAGACCGGCATAGCTGTAGCCGTATTCATAATATTGGTTCAATTTTTCCATGCCGCTGCACAATTTGTTGTTCAAAATGCCGCGATAGGCGGAACCGACAAGCGCGGTCATGTCAAACGCGCGATGCGGGTTGCCCAATGTGTTGACATTGCGCATGAACACCGCTTCGATCTGATTTTCCCGCGCCATTTTCACATCTGCGGTGAAATTGTCGCCGATATGCAAAATCCGCTTGTCCGGATATGCCTCCTTGACCTTTTCATATAATCCGCCGCGCCGTTTGGAAATGCCATAGGCGTTGGACACGAAAATGTTATCCATATCATAGCCGCATTTTTGCAGCATTTTCTCTATATCTTCTTTTGGCAGATACATATCGGTGACCGCAATGACCGTTTTACCCATGTTTTTTGCCATGGAATAGATCTGCTTCACATAAGGGTGTGCAAGCGCCAGCTCCCATTCGATTTTCGCTTCTATGCGCGCCGCCTTTTGCGGATCCACGATAAAATACCGCTGCAGCTGCTCATAGATTTCAACCAGCGTCACTTCGTTGCTGTCATTTTGCGCCAGATTTTTGGCGCGCGCCTGTTTTTCCGCCAGCACGCGATACCGGTAAAATCCGGGACATTTTAATTGTTCGCCGACAAGATAAAAAACGGATTTCGGGTCGTCGAAGGGTCTTAACAGCAGCGTGTCGAACACATCGAACGAGATGATATCGTGCACCAGGATCTTCTTCGCCAAAAAAGGAAAGCTCGGCCGTTTATAATGTCTGGTTTCGGGCTTATCGACAAAAGGACCCCGCGTGTAGTTTTTGCGTTTTGCGGCTGAAACCCGATGTCCCCGGATTCCGCCGCCGATCATCGATGCGATCCACAGGAAAAATAAATAAAATACCTTGCGAACCGGCCCTTTTTCCGCTTTTCCCTCTCTGTAAAACGCATGCAGGACAAAGCCGTTGCTGGTCGATAAAAACCGAACCAGCCGCATTTTGTAGCCGGAGAATTTCTTCTTTAGTTTTTTTGATAAATGAACCATGCTTTATTGCCTTTCACGTTGATTTTCGATGCTGTAAAGGGAGGAAGTGATCATTTGAATATCGAGATCTTGCGCGCGTTTTTCCAATTGCAGCTGGATTTCCCTGTTTTTCTGTTCCAATGCTTCTTTGGTGATAAATGCGTTATATTTTTCCTCCACATAGTTGGATGCGCCCGCGTCAAACCCGTCAAATCCAGCCAACGCCACCTGTTTGACACTGCATTTGACCAGCCATTTGAGCAGCATGGTGCCCGCGCTGTCCGACGCATAGGAAGAAGTGTTGGTCAGCGGCGCATAATTGATGATCTGCGTGAATTTCTGATTTGCCGGGACATTTGAGGTTAGCACCGTTTTCTGATCTTCCAGGCGGTTTTCCAGCATTTCATAGCGTTTAACGCTGGTGACAAAAAACAGGTCCGCCCGAATGGATTCAGGGATAAAATTAATGCAGATCACGAAAGGATCATGTTTTGCAATATAGTCCCGAATTTTCTGATTTTCCGTTGCGACCGTCTTTCCGGGTGCGACCGCCAAGACTGTTTTGTTATGGAACAGCTTTCTGAAATGATCGGTCAGTTGTGTGTCGTCCACCGCGTTTTTCTGGAAAGACTGGTAAATGCTTTTGATCAGATCCTTGTCAAACCGTTTGCGGCTGCCCTGTGGAATCTGCTCGAGGATCTCTCCGATGGTATTGACATGCAGCGTCTGCTGGGACAATAAATACGACGCATAGTTGGGATGACAACCGTTTGCCGCCGACAAAAAATAAACATAGGAATAGCCCCACGGACTGGAGACATAGACCGACGAGAGGTATTGATCCACCAGCTCCAAAAGCGGCAGCGTGTCATACCGGCCGGGCGTCGTTTGATTGATATAATCCATGATCAGTTCCGAACACAGGTTTCCGGCGCCGCGTCCCATGCCGTTTGCCGAACAATCGATCAAAATCGTGCGGTCGGTTTTATAGTCTAAAAGATGCTGCGCGTTGGCAAACGCCATTTGCAGATTGTTGTGCGAGTGAAAACCGATACAGATTCCCTTTTCCAGATTATAATCCGCTAAATACAGCTGCCGCTGCAGATCCCGCTGGTACATGGTGCCGAGCGTGTCCACGATATAAAACGCATAAGGATGCAGCTGGTTGACCTTTAAAATCAGATCGATCAACTGCTCGTCCGGATAAAAGGAACTGCCGACCGGCTGCATGAATAATCGATAGCCCTTTTCCTGAATGATTCTGCCATAGCGCAGCGCCTTTTCGATTTCGTCGGAATGGAAGGTCAGCCGGATGCCGGATAAACCATATTCCTGCGCCGGCGGCAGCAGCGCCGGATCCATTTCCTTTTCACCGATGGCGATCATCGCCACAAACATGCTTTTGCTGCCGGAAGGCAGCAGCGCATTGATCTGCTGCGGAGAGGAAAAAATCGAATCGTCCGGCTGGTAGGGTTTATCAGTTAAAAAGCCGCATTCAATAATGTCCATTCCCGCTTTTGACAGATTGAACAAAATATCCCGAATGGCATTTTTCCCAAAATGCCAGTTGTTCACATAGCCGCCGTCCCGCAGCGTGCAATCCAATAATTTTACTTCACGCATGCTGCATCACCATTTTTTACATATTTATTAAACAACACCTGCGCCAAATCAAAATCGACCGGTTCGTTGATGTCGCAGGCTTCCAGAAAATCAACCGGTATCAGCAACGGATTGTCCCCGGTTCTTCTGCCCTGCTTTGTGATCAACTCCTTTTTGAAGACATACATGCCAGTCGTTTCAGCATAGATATCCTCAATATCCTGCGTGCGCGGAATGCGGGTTTTATCATACATCGGCTGGCCGTCGATCCATAAAAATTCATTCAGTTTTTTCACCGTCAATGCGCTGTCGTATTCGCCGTCCACCACGGCGTCCAAGCCGGTTTGCAGCGTCTCGGCCGCCAAAAACGGCGCTGTGGCGTGGGTCATTAAATAGACATTGGCGTCCACATCCTTCACAAAAGAACGGATCACGTCCAAAATCGGCGTCGAGGACAGGTCCAGCGACTGGCTGCGCTTTAAAAATTCCACCCCCGCCGGCAGAAATGGGATCACCGATTCGTCACTGCAATAAACGCAGATTTTGTCCAGCCCTTTCACCTTCGTCAATGTGTTTAAAATATATGTAATCAATGGTTTACCGCCTTCAAACGCCTTGGTATTTTTACCGGGCAACCGCTGATTGTTGAGTTTCACGGGCACGAAAGCCGCTGTTTTGTATCGCATGCAAATAACTCCTTTTTTGATAATCATATTTTAAAAATAACTGCTGCGCAGACCGATCGTCTATTGATTGACCGGTAATCTGCACTTGTGCCTTGGTATATTGCAGCGGACGGGTCACCGCCAATTGCTGCAGGCGTTCCCGTTTTTTCGGATCCCTGCAAAAAACAAACAGGCTGAAATACTGCGGCTGGATCAGCGAACCGGTCTTTGGACGAACGCGGCAGCAAACACGCACCATGTCCCGAAATTTTTCTTTTGTCACACCGTTGGTATAGGCATCGGTGTTTAAAAATACCGCATAATCAAAGGCTTGCAGGGTATCCTCCTTTGCAGCGCAAACGCCGCTGTCAATCAGCAGAGATTCGTCCGATATGTGCAGCCGCACAGCATAAGCGTCCAAAAAAGGCTCGATCTGCTGCCGGTTCGCACCGTGATAGGTGATCTCCCCATCGAATAACAGGCAGCGCAAAACGCACACCAACGCAAAATAAAGATGCAAATATTCCCACTTTGTTTCAATGGATGTTCCAAATGAAAAGCTCTCTTTCACAAATGGCTTTAACCCGCCGATGGAGGTGGAACTTGCCGTCAGCGCCATGTCCGGCGCTCTGTCAAATAAAAACGGCAGCAGCTCTGCATTGATATTTCCCGGTAAAATGCAGGCGTTTTCAAACACGCGCCGGTAATCAAGCCAGTTATCCTTTGGGTGCGGTTTGACAATAATGTCGTGATTGGCGGCGATATAATCCACAAGCAATGTCGAAATCTGTTCCTGCACATCGAGATCCTTTTTAGCCATCGTCTGCAAATACTGCGTTAAAAACAAACATACCGGTTTTTTGGTGTTCACCGCAATGGTTTTCGCATGATAAAAGGACAGCACCTGCTGCCGGAGATTCTCCGGCATCTGCGACATCGCCGCATAAATAGAAAAATCGGTCGCCTTTGCATCATGAAAATCCGGCTGCTGGTTTTGCAGGTCACAGAGTTTTTCCTGCACGATACTGCTTCTACCCGCGCCGTTTAATCGGTTGCTGATGATAAAATTCGTTTTATTAAAATGCTTTGTGATCTGCAAATACCGTTCCTGCTGCGACAGCATGCCGCTTGCATCCTCTATATAAACATAAGGGATGCGGTGATTCAAAAGATAAACCCCCATCGACCACTGGTCGGACGCCACATAGCGCTTTTCGCAGCTTTTGATATCATAATCCAGCCACTTTTCAAAGGCGGTGCTGATATTGTTGATCACGGTATCGATGGTTTCGGCTTCGCTTTTTTCATCCAGCGCATAACCTCTCGACAGCTTCAACACCGCTTCCGGAATGATTTTAATAAAAGAAAACCATCCGGTATCCTCCAGCTGTTTTTTTAAGATTTCCAGCTGCTCTTTGGGCTGGATAAACTCCACGATATATAAACAGCAGTCTTTTTCTTTGTTGACTGTCAGCCGGTGGGTGATCACATAAAGCAGCTGATACATCGTCGATATATGATATAAAATCATGCGGTTGCCTCCTTTGCAAGCAGCCCGATCATCCGCCGCGCGCCTGCGTTTAGCAGCCGTTGGGCATTTTCCCGCAGTTGACTTTCCGATGGAATGCAGTCTCCCGCAAAAGAAAAAAATTGTCTGCAATAATCCAAAACGCCGTTTTGCACTGCCACACACAATTCCGGATCGTTTTGATCGCAAAGCGTTTCAAAAACACCGCTATAAGGTTTTAAACAGGTTTCAAAGTGCGACCCGATCTCCACATCTGCCGGCGGATCAGACAGGCGCATATCAAATTGCTCGATCGCAAGCAGCGGTAAAAAATCGTCGATATCTCCGGAGTAGCACAAAGGCTTCCCCATCTGTTTTAAAGTTATCATCTGTGCGAACACAAACGGGGCCAAACAGCAAAAGGAAAGTTCATAGACAAAATGCTCGCCGCGCTGTGTATTCAAAAGATGCGTTCCGATCAAATGCAGATAAATAAACCGGAAAGGCTGTGTCAATTCCGGAAAATCGATTTTCTGTGTGACAAACCGATCCGGTGTGTAAAAATACAGATCATTCCCCCGCCGTGCCGCCGGCTTTAAAAAATGCCGGAATGCACTGCCAAGCGCAATCACTTTTGTTTCTTTTGCTTCATCTTTTAACAGTTGTGCGACCGACTTTCCGGTGTCCCCGGTCGTCTGCACCGTTTGCAGGTCAAAGCCGCAATTTTGCAAAACCGTCTGCATAAATGCAGCACTGTAGCTGGTTTGAATGATCCCGGTCACCGGGACATGATTATAGCTTAACATTTCCATTGCGCGCAGCATATAGGGATTCGCATAGCAGCAGCGTTCAAACAAAGAAAGTTCGGTTTGTGGGGTAATCTTGCGCCCCAATCGCTTTGAAATGCCGGCATAAATCAAGTCAATGCTGTGTTTTGCATGATCCAGCTGTTTTCTGCACACCGCAAAACCGTCGATCGAAAGTTGGTTTTCGATCAACTGGTAAAACTGTGTTTTTTCTATTCGCGGGATAATCAGACTGCCCAAAACATCGGTATAGGCGCGTTTGGCCGTCAAAGCAGTTGACATAAATTCATGAACCGCCGGCCGGTGCAATTTTGCAAATAACGGTTCTTCCCCAAAACGCACTTCCTTTTGCCGTCCGGAAAATGGCAGCCGGTCTTTGCAGTTGATCTGCAAAAGTTTCAATCCAAAGGAAATCGGAGAATTGGTGGCGCTTTCACGATCCGCGTTTCGCAGTCTTGCGCAGTGAAAATAGATATTTGCATTGCCGCTTAATAGTAAATTGTATAAACGCAAAATAAAATCCGGCGACAACTTTTCCAGCATTTTTTCATCTCCGTTAAAAATATTTCGTTGTTTTCTGTCATTTGTTTTTATGATACTGCAATTTGTGTTAATTCCTCTACCGGGCGTTTGTTAAAAACGTGATAAGGGCTTTCCTTTGTTTTCCGGGGTTGATGTTTTTTTCCATTTATGCTATAATGATTTTTATTTAACTAAACCGAAGTTATTTTTTTAATATTTTTATCCTTTTAAATTTCTAACGAAAGAAAGTGAAGCAGCATGGATAATCGTCCGATCGGCGTGTTCGATTCCGGACTTGGCGGACTGACCGTTGTGAAATCGCTTTGTTCCTTTTTGCCGAATGAAAATATCGTTTATTTCGGCGATACCGGGCGTGTGCCTTATGGAACGCGCAGTCGTGAAACCATCGAGACTTATGCGAAACAGGACGCTGCGTTTCTGCTTTCCAAAGACGTCAAACTGATTATCGCCGCCTGCGGCACGGTGAGTTCCGTGGCGCCGGATACCGGCAAAAATCTTCCGGTTCCCTATTTTGGCGTGGTCGAACCGGCAGCCAAAGCCGCTGCCAAACACACGAAAACAGGCAGGATCGGCGTGATCGGCACCACCGCTACCATTCGCAGCGGCGCTTATGAACAGGCGCTTTTGAAAATCAATAAGCGATTCCTGATTCGATCGGTGGACTGTCCGTTATTTGTGCCGATCGTGGAGGCCGGATGGATCGACGATGATGAGGTGGCGATGCTGACCGCCAAACGCTATTTAAAAACCATCAAGGATTTTGATGTCGACACCTTGATTTTAGGCTGCACCCATTATCCGCTGCTGTCCAAAACCATTGCACAGATCATGGGACCGCAGGTGACACTGATCAGCGCAGGGGCTGCTGCTGCGGCGCACTGCGTGGAGGTGCTCAAGGAAAATGCGCTGCTGTGTGCAAAAGAAAACAACGGCACGCACAGCTTTTATGTGACCGACCGTCCGGATGGATTCTCCAAAACCGCGGAAATCTTTTTGCAGCAGGATTTCACCGGTGATGTCACACGGGTGCAGGTGGATTAAATGCAAAGGGAAATTCAAATTCATATGACGACTTATGTCAACGGCGAAATGCAAGAACCGGTGCGGGAAAAAGGCATTTTCATGGAAAAGAACGGTCAGTTTCTCATCCGGTTTACGGACAGTGCGCAGGTCAACACCTCGATCAAGCTGGAAAAGGAAGGCGTGCATCTGTTTCGACGAAGCACGCTTTACAGCACGAAACTTCCCGTTCGTGCACATGCGGTCACGAAGGGACATATGGATGCAACTCCATTTTCCATTCACGGCAAACAGCTTACCTGGACGGTAGACGAAAAGGGCGGACGCGCAGATGTGGAATATCTGCTGCCGGATTTGTCGGACGAGCGCATGCATTTTCAAATTCAAATTTCATTTTTCTTTCTATAAAATTCAGATCAGCTTGCTAGTATAAGCGGAAAGGTTTGTTATCATGTCAAAAATTGTTCATCTTGCCGAAGCGCAAATCAAAGAAATCATTCAAAATGCGGTCGGACAAGCCATTCAAAACGGCGAACTCCCGGATGGCGAACTTCCTGCATTTCACGTTGAAATTCCGGCCGACCGTTCGCATGGCGACTATGCTTCCAACGCCGCCATGGCGGGGGCAAAGGTTTTTCGCCGGGCACCGGTGCAGATCGCACAAGCCTTGTGCCGGAACATGCACTTTGAAAACACCTATATCACAAAATGCGAGATCGCAGGTCCCGGTTTTTTGAATTTTACCCTTTCTGACCGGTATTACAGCGATATTCTGCGGGACGCTGCCATGTGCGGTGAAAATTACGGACGCTCGGATTTTGGAAAAAGCCAAAAAATTCTTGTTGAATTCGTTTCCGCCAATCCGACCGGTCCCATGCATATCGGCAATGCCAGAGGCGGCGCTTTAGGCGATTGTCTGGCCTCTGTTTTGGACGCTGCCGGTTACACCGTGTCACGCGAATTTTATGTCAATGACGCGGGCAATCAGATCGAAAAATTTAAAACATCGCTGGAGGCGCGGTATCTGCAATTGTTCGATCCGACGGTCACCATGCCGGAAGACGCGTATCTCGGCGAGGATATCATTGAACACGCCAAAGCATTTGCGGCCATTCACAAGGACGCTTACGTTCAAAAAAGCAGCAAAGAACGCCAAAACGCGCTTTGCGATTTCGCATTGCCGAAAAACATCGCAAAGCTGCAAAGCGATCTTGCAAAATACCGGATCACCTATGACACCTGGTTTAAAGAAAGCGAGCTGCACAACTCCGGCGCCGTGAAAGAAATCATCCAGAAACTGATCGACAGCGGGCACACCTATACACAGGACGGTGCGCTCTGGTTTAAATCCACCGATTTCGGCGAGGACAAAGACCGTGTTTTGGTGCGGGCAAACGGTATTCCGACTTATTTTGTGCCGGATATTGCCTATCATTACAATAAACTGGTCACCAGAGGATTTGATATTGCAATCGATGTTTTAGGCGCCGACCATCACGGTTATGTGCCGCGGATGCGTGCAGCGCTGCAGGCGCTGGGCATTGATCCCCAGCGGCTGGATGTGGTCATCATGCAGATGGTCCGGCTGATCAAAAACGGCGAGACCTACAAGCTGTCCAAACGTTCCGGTAAGGCGATCACGCTGGAAACACTGCTGGATGAAGTACCGATCGATGCGGCGAGAATGTTCTTCAATTTAAGAGAACCCAACAGTCATCTGGAATTTGATCTGGATTTGGCGGTTTCGGAAAATGCGCAAAATCCGGTTTACTATGTGCAGTATGCGCACGCGAGGATCTGCAGCATCATCCGCAAACTGGAAAGCGAAGGGATCTGCGTCCCGGAACCGGAAAAATTAAATCTTGACGCTTTGCAAGCGCCGGAAGAACGCGAGCTGATCCGGCATATCGGCGCCTATACCGGGCAGATCATCACTGCCGCCAGAGACTATAATCCGGCTGTTATCACACGGTATGCGATCGATCTTGCAACGCTGTTCCATAAATTTTACAATGCGTGTCCGGTCAAAAGCGCATCGCCCGATTTGCGGGATGCGCGGCTGTTCCTTTGCAACGTGACCAAATCGGTGATCAAAAATGTTTTGACACTTTTAAAAATCACCGCACCGGAATCCATGTGATGTTGTTTTCACAATGGATGTTCTTTAGTAACTAAAAAAGACCAGAGTCATTTTGACCCTGGCCTTTTTTTATGCATTATTCCGGTTTTGACAGTTCTTCGGTCAGCTTTAAAATCTGCGGCGCTAACTTTTCCCGTTCTTTTTTTGTAATGCGGGAATACAGCGGATAGGCGCCGGCTATAGCCGCAATGCCGATCATGCCAACGACAATGCCGGGAATAAAAAGCTGTTCCATCCAAACCATGGTGCAGCACATGCCCACGCCCAAAAGCAGACAGCCGATAACGCCCACAATGATGGAAATCGCGGTTCCTTTTTTCGTGGCGCTCTGATCCAGCCGGCGCAGCTGTTCCATTTTGTCCTCTTGTTTGGGCAGATATTTCTTTCGGATATTTTGAATTTCCTCCTGCTGTTTTGCCGAATAGGTATAATGGAAGGTATCTTTCCGATTTTCCATAATCAATCTTCCTTTCTGTTTGATGGGATACCCAAATGATAATTTATGTTTTGAAATCGTTATGTTTCAGTTTCTTGAGCCGCTTTGTGGAATAAACGATCATGTAGATCGCCATGGTCAAAACGAGCGCACAGACAACTCCGCCGGAGATTCCGAGCATCATACGGCGAAATTCCGGTTCATCGCCCCCAAACTGGGCGAGCATAGCAGTTTCCAACGACAGCATGGAGACCAGCGCCGCAGTCAGGCTGATAACCTTAGCGACTGATAGAATCGGGCTGCCCCGCTTTCTGAACTTCACGACATTGATGATTGCCGCAATTGTGATATAAAAAGCATAAACTGCCATTGCATATATCAACAGACCCGGATAGGAAAAGCCTCTGTTCTGCGTCACCATATAAATAACAATACCGACCAGCGCCTGGTTCATAAGCAACAGCATAACGGCACAGGCCCGATAGCGCCGGAGTTCAGAGGGAATATCCTTCCCTACCGGCCTGCGATGCATATAGCGGACAAGCACTGCGCGCATAACCGAAAGCAGAATATAGTAAAACGCCAATGCGATAAACCACGCAGAACGATATCGAATACCGGAAAACAGATTCAGCACCACATACAAAAGATTGACAAACAGACCGCCATGCAGTGTGATTTCTGATCGGAAAACGGCATCGCCGAGTAGACGGTTTCCAAATGCGGTACTGCGGATCTTTTTAATCAGAGGAAACCTGCCTAGTCCCTTGCGGATTGCCTCAATAATATTTGCCATTCCCGTTACTGTGATGATCATCGCGTAAGCTGAGAGAAGATAAGCCAAATAGGACAGAACAGAATGATCGCCTATACCCAGCATGACAAACACAAAAATAAAGGATGGCACGGCAATCAAAATCGTCGGCAAAGGCGGCAGGAAAAATATTTTTTTCAAAACCGCTTCAAGGCGTTTCATTTTGTTTCCTCCTGAGCTTTACCGTGAATGTACTGCCCTTTCCGACCTCACTGCTAACGGTAATATCGCCGCCTACAATGTCAATGACCCGCTTTACCAGCGCCAAACCCAGACCGTTGCCCTGTGTGGCATGAGAAGTATCCCCCTGATAAAATTTTTCAAAAATATGCGGTCCGATCTCCGCCGGAATCCCGCAACCGGTATCGGATACCTTGACAACGGCAAAATTCCCTTCCGATTTGAGAGAAAGAGAAATTGTACCGTTTGGTTGTGTAAACTTCACAGCATTGGAAAACAGGTTGTTCCAGACTAAAGAAAGCAATTCAGAATCTGTATCGACCATGACTTCCTCTTCTACATCCGTTTCGATTTTTAAATTTTTTTCTTCCCAGGCGCTTTCAAAGGCAAGCAGGCATTCGCATAGCTGCTCTCCCAAATCATAAGTTTCCACCTTCGGATAAATCTGCTGGTTTTCCAGCTTGTTAAGCTTTAAAATGTTCGTGATCAGATCGGCAAGCCGGCGGGAAGCGTCGGTGACAGCCTTCGCGTATTCCATCCGCTTTTCTTCCGACAATCCGGGCTGCTGGAGCATGGTTCCATAGTTTTGCATGACAGCCAAAGGGGTTTTCAGCTCATGTGATACATTGGCGATAAAGTCCGAGCGCAGCGTCTCGGTCCCGGACAGTTCTTGTGCCATCTGATTAAAATAATCCGCAATCACGTCGAATCCATTCGTGCTGTCCAGGCTATGAAACGGAGGAATCCGAACGGAGAAATTCCCTTTTGTGATCTGTTCCGCCGCTTTTACGATTTTGCGCACCGGACGGTCTATCATAAACCGCCGCCGGATGCCGTCGATCACCGTGCACAGCAGACTCAGCAAAACCACATTTAAAAAAGTTGCTTTCGCCGCCTTTTCTATATCGTCGTGCGAGAGGACCATCCCGGTGGTTTGGGACATCCTGTTTAGAAACAAAACCATACAACAGGTGATGACGAACGCCATCAGGAGGAAAAAGCTGATGTATCGCCGCACAGCAAACAACCACCGCGCACGCCGGTTCTTTTTCTCTTTCCCACTCATTTCAATACCGCCTTATAGCCCAGTCCATGAACCGTTACGATTTCAAAGTCATCACAGCTTGAGAATTTATCCCGCAATTTGGTCATATAAACATCCACCGTCCGGGGACCGGAGGAAGAAGCGCTGTCCCAAAATTCATCCATCAGCTGAGAACGGGTAAAAGTTTTTTTCGGATAGGACAGCAGTTTATAAATCAAGTTGAATTCCCGCACTGTCAGCGGAATTTCTTCGTCATGCAGATAGGCGGTATGTTCCTCCGCGTCCAACATCAGGCTGCCCACCGTCAGCTTTTTGCTGGTGGCAATTTTCGCCCGACGCAGCAAAGCCTCGATTCTGAGCAGCAGCTCATCCAGATCAATAGGTTTGACCATATAGTCGTCGATCCCCGCTTTGAACCCCCGCTGCTTGGACGCAAAATCATCCCGTGCGGTCATAAACAGAATGGGGATCTCCTGATTGAATTCCCGCACGGTTTTTGCAAATGCAAAACCGTCCACCCCCGGCATCATAATATCGGAAAGAATCAGGTCAAACAGAGTGCCGCCATACATGGCGTCATAGGCCGCGTTAGCGTCCAGACATCCCGTCGCTTCGTAACCGTTCTGGTTCAGATAAGAGCAGACGGTCTTATTCAATTCACGGTCGTCTTCGACCACTAATATTTTAAACATGACCCATACCTCCCATGTTTTTTATGATTATAACACAGAATTGTTAAAGTTTTGTTTGTATTTATATTTTTCGGAAAAAATATAAACTTTCCAACTCTTTTCACGCAAAGAATCGGAAAGTTTATGAAGATAAATCAACGATTTTACGCCTCTCTGCCGCTTTTGGCAGCGTCGATGCGTGTCTGTGCCCGAATGGTTCTTTCTTTTGCCTGGGCAATTGCCGCATCTCGCTTTGCCTGTTGCGCAGCCTTTCGAACTTCCGGATTGTGCTGCACCTTTGCTTCCTCCCACCGGGCTTTGGATTCGGCTTTCACCGCTTGAAAATTGGCCTTATCCACTTCGTGCTGCGCTTTCGCGCTTTCCTTCATATCCGCAAATGCGTGTTTCAAAAAACCTATCATTCTTAAACCCTCCTAAGAATTGCATTTATAATGCTTTTTTATGTTTATGTACCAAGTAAATAACTGCGGTCGCAAGGCTCGCTAACGCGGCAACACCGGATGCGATTGAAATAATAAATTTTGCCATAAAAATTCCTCCTTATTTTAATCCTTTGATAACGGGGATCAGGCAAAGCAGCGCTACAATACCGACAATGCCGACGAGAATACCGGGAATCATCATGTTCCAAACCATTGTCATGCACATGCCGGCGCCGAAAATGATGGCGCCGCACACGCCCAGCAAAGTGATCCCAATGACTTTCCCATTGAAAACAATGGCAGGTTTCCCGTCCATCTTTCGGCGGACAAGGATCATAGCCAGCAGAATCGCCGCGCCGATAACGCCTGTAACAATACCAGGCCCCATGGCATCCCATTCCGGCAGCAGCGCCATGCACATGCCCAGAGCAAACAGAATGCCGCCGATAGTGCTCAGAATCAAAGTGATAAAATCTTTTTTCTTCATGGTCAATAACCTCCAACAATTTTATTCTTGTGATCTCTCACTCGATGATCTTATTCTAAAATCTCCATGTTTTTAAAATGATAGCAAATTGTTTTTAAAATATTAAAATTTTCGGATAAAAAAAACCAGCAGCATAACAAAAGCTGCTGGTTTTTTACCAGTTGTAACACACTATAATTACTTTTTCGGTTTTTTGACCCTTTTCCAATAAAACCAGAAACATACCGCCACAAAAACAAGCGCTAAAACAATCACCGTGATATGGGAATATTGATCGAATATCCCGAGGATATCCTCCCAGTTCTCTCCCACTCGGTTCCCGACAACAATCAAGACGGTATTCCAAATAGCGGAACCGGTGATGGTGTAGATCAAAAATTTGAACATCGGCATTTCGCTCATACCTGCGGGGATGGATATCAGACTTCTGACAATGGGAACAAATCTGCAAAAGAACACTGCTTTGTTCCCTTTTTTATCAAACCATTCGTCTGCCTTGTCAATATCTTTTTCTTTTAGTCGCAACACTTTACCAACGCGACCGGAAACAATTCTTTTGAGCCTTTCCTTATTTAAAATTTTGCCGATATAATATAAAACAATAGCACCGACCAATGAACCCAACGTTGCCGCTACAATCATAATAACGACATTTAATTTTGTATAGGTAGTCATAAAGCCGCCAAACAGCAGCACGACTTCGGATGGAATGGGTGGAAAAATATTCTCAATGGTGATTAAGAGAAAAACACCGATATATCCGAACTGTTCCATAATGGACAATATCATTTCCTGCATAAAACAACCTCATATTCTTTCGTTTTTTAATCGGTTTTATCACAGACTTTTTAGCGTTGCGATCATGCCAGCCTTTCCGCATTACCGGCAAAACAGATAACGTGACGTAGCAACTGTTTTTTATTATAACCAATCCCCAGTGAATTTGCAACAGATATTTATCCGAATTTGAAGATAGCCAAAAAGAAAGCAGCGTGGCTTTGCCACACTGCTTTCTTTTGCTTTCCAAATATAAATTTGTCTATCCAATCTTCAAAAACCATTGATTTTTCAAGGCTTCACGCCTGTTTTTCATTCAAACCTTATC
>CAMMAZ010000028.1 GCA_946493765.1 uncultured Clostridia bacterium
GCGCAGATCAATCCGCTTCGCTACAGAGGGTATTACTACGATACCGACACCGGGCACAACTTCCTCCAAAGCCGGTACTATGACCCGGAAACAGGCAAGTTCATTAACGCCGATGATGTGTATGTTTTGCAACTTACTGTTCAGCAGGTTTTGGGCACAAATCTATTTATTTATTGCGATAATAATCCAGTTGTTCGTTTAGATCCATCTGGTCATTGCTTTAAAACCAAAAATGGAGGTATTGCTCATGATAATTGGGAAATTCCAGAAAAATACGATAGAACAAAAGCTGTAGAATATGCACAAAAATGGTATAACAAAAGAAATGAAAGTTACTATAATTACTCGCAAGATTGTACAAATTTTGTGTCCCAATGTATGCGTGCAGGCGGAATATTTATGACTAAAAAATGGTACTCATTTAGAGGAACAAAAAAGTCGCTTAACTTTTTTGAAAAAATAAAAGCTCTACTAAAGCCGTGTTTAAAATATAACTGGGATGTAACTGAGGCTTGGCGTCTTGTGAACTCTCACTACCAATATTTTAAGAACCCTAGAAATGGGCAAATAAAAAATAATGTTGTTACAATAAAAAATAAAAAAGATATTTCTAAATCAATTAAAAATAATGGTATAAAAAAGGGAGATATATTATACTTCTTTTCTAAAAATTCTAATAAACCGTATCATGTTGTTATTATAGTGAAAGTGGAGAAAGGAAAAATATATTATGCAGGTCATACCTCAGATAGAAAACAGCAAGATTTGTACTCTACGATGGGATCTGATACGGTGCGCATTATCCGAATGAGGAAGGGGTAAGAACAATGAAAAAGAAAAGAAAAATTATTGTGATTTTAACAATCCTATTGTTAATAGCCGCAGGAACAGCATTAACTGTGTTTTCCATGCTGCCGGCCCGACAATTTGTTTTGGTGCAAGACGATGGCGTGTATTTTAATATGACGGAAAATCAGCTTGAAAAGATAAAGGGAACACCGGCAGAAATTGACCAAAACGAAGCTGTTTCTTCAAAAAAATGCTATAGATATAAAGAGCAAATTTCGGGCTATGAAGCGAGTGTTGAGTACTGGTTTGCGAAAGATTTGTTCAGGGAAAAACTTTTTGAAGTATCGCTTCTGATTCCAAATATAAGTTATGAAAATGCATATGAACTTGTAACTTTGTTTTCTGAAAGAATGATAAATGAATATTCTGGTTATGAAGATTTTTATGAAACCGAGCTGCAGCTCCAATCCAATACTTTCATTTCCAAAAAGTTTGGAACGGACAACGGCGCAGCGGGAATATCTTGTGAGATAAAATATGAAAATCAAGTGTTTTCCATTCAAGCAGTAAATCAGCAATAACATGCATATAATCGGGGGGCGGTTCTGTAATTGGAACGTGAAAGAAGAGTGGTATAGCTGTGTTGAGGAGGATGTTTGCGACTACCGCCAGGGGGCGGAAACAGGGAGCAATAAGGCGCGGCGGAAACAGGGAGCCTTGTCACGCATGACCATGCGAGACAAGGCGACCTTGTTCCAAACAGGGCAACCTTTATCGGTGACCGACGGATTTCGACGTGTCCGGCAATGCGTCGCACATCGCCAACCGCAATCCCCTGCGCTACAGAGGGTATTACTACGATACCGACACCGGGCACAACTTCCTCCAAAGCCGGTACTATGATCCTGAAACGGGCAGGTTTATCAACGCCGACGATCCGGGGTTGATTGAGTCTCTCTCCCAGTCCTCCCCCATGGGCGCGAATCTGTTTGTGTATTGTGAAAACAATCCGGTGATGTATAAGGATGAAAGCGGTTCATGGACTGACTTAGGGTCTGCGCTTCTAAAATTTGCTGCCTCGAAGACAAAAAAACTTCTCGCTTTTTATAATTATTGCTATAATAAATCTCGTGATATAACCAGCGGATATATCAATGGGCAAGGAAAAGGGAAAGTATCAAAATTAAGATTCGGACTATTTAAAATGGGGTATAACGGATGTGAAATTATTTCTGTATATAATGCTTTAAAATTAACAAAAAGAAAAGCTTCCATTGCAGACATTGCTTTTGAGTTCGAATTAAACGGCGCATCTATGGCTCTTGGTGCGTTTGGATCTGATCCCAATTTGATTGGCAAGTATTTGTCTGCCCATAAAATTCGTTATGAAAAAACAAAAGATGCAAAAAAAGCAAATCGATACATTTCAAACGGACGAGTTTTAATTCCTTCTTTCTGGACATCTAAAAAACTGTTTAGCAGTATTCATACTGTGGCCATTAAATGTGTTGGCCGAAAACTGGTCGTTTATAATAGATATAACAATAGACAAAAAACATATACCTATAGTAGTCTAGCAAAGGTCTTCTCCGGTGGCAGATTTATCATTTGCTATTGGGTGAAATAGAGAAAGGTTGATGAATCATGCTTTCTTTTAAGAAATTTTTCTGTATGCTTTGGATGCCTGTTTTATTACTTTTCCTTCCTGGTTGTGTCAATCCATTTGTCCCTCTTTCTCCACTCGCCTATGACCCCTCCTTTTGGCAAGGCACCACTGATGGGCCAAATATCTGGTTTGAAGTCAATGAAAAAAAGTATCTTGAGCCTTATCTGTGCAATGCTTACGGCCAAATAGACTGGAATGGATCTATTTATGAGTTTGTTGTAGTTGGTAATATGCGCCAAGAAGAGGGCGTATATTTTCAAGACGCATATGCAGATGAGGAAGAACTTTTTGATGAAATAACACTGTTTGGTGGAGAAGGCCATTGGAAAAACGGCCAGTACGAACTTATTTTGTATAGCGAGTATCGTTCGTTTTTTGATAATAAATATAAGAAACTTATTTTTGAAAAAGTGAATATACCTGAAGATCAAATTCCTACCACAGGCAGCTCGCCCTCTTCCCTGATAAATACAATATTTTCAACTGATCGTAAGACGACACAGGTAGCATACCGCAGGAACGATTCTATTTGTTAGTACAAACAAAAACACCTGCCTCGCGGATGGCAATCCGACAAGCTACCGCGGAGCGACCCTTTCCTGGCAGAACGGGCGGGAGCTGAAAAGCTATGTCAAAGACGGCGCGACGTCGCAGTATGTTTATAATGCGAATGGGCTTCGCACCAAAAAGACAACGGCTGCCACGCAATATGTCTATACCTGGGCGAACGGACAGCTCACCCACCAGGCATGGGGAGATAACGACCTGCATTTTTATTATGACGCACAAGGGTCCGTTATCGGCTTTGCCTATAACGGCGAGATATACACCTATGTGAAGAATTTGCAGGGAGACGTCACCGGAATCCTTGACAGCGCCGGCACAGTTGTGGCAAACTATACTTATGATGTATGGGGGGACGTTTGCGACCGCCGCCGGGGGCGGAAACAGGGAGCAATAAGGAGTGGCAGGAACAGGGAGCCTTGCGACGCATGACCATGCGAGACAAGGCGACCTTGTTCCAACAGGACAGGTACTTTCCGCGTCCGGTTCCATGGCGCAGATCAATCCGCTTCGCTACAGAGGGTATTACTACGATACCGACACCGGGCTTTATTATCTCCAAAGCCGGTACTATGACCCGCAGATTGGGAGATTTATCAACGCCGATGATCCGGGACTTATTGCATCCCTTTCCCAGTCCACTGTCATGGGCACAAATTTATTTGTGTATTGTGATAATAATCCTGTGATGTACAGCGATCCTACAGGACATATTAGCCCAGCCAATATTATTGGTGCTATTATCGGGGTGGTAGGTGGCGCCATTATTGGAAAATTAATTGTTAACCATTTTAATTTAAAAGGTTGGAAAAAATGGGTAGTCTTGGGAGGAGCTTCTCTTTTGCTAGGTGTCCTCGGCTGGTTTTCTGGTCCGACTCTTTTAAAATTAATTAGATCATTAGTGACTAAAATGATCGAAAGCGGAAAATTATTCATTGGAAGAATTTCAGTAAATGTATTAAAAGCTCTAAAATCAAGTAAATGGATTATTAACCAAGCTGAAAAATATATTTTGAAAAGAATTCCAAAATTAAAACTAACAAAGACCGTAGCTAAAAACTTAAAAACACGACCATATATCAAATCATATAATACGATAAAAAATATTATCCAATCTGCAACCCCAAAATTTGATAAATCATTAAAATTCGGATTGAAATGGGTGGCAAAAGGTTCCTTTAATGGAAAAAAAGGCGTATATGAGTTAGTTATTGATATTACAAAAATGACAATTGTTCATTTTCTATTCAAAGGAGGAAAATAACATATGCTTTACGAGGTTCGTAAAACAAAAGTTCCGTATAACAATGTCGTTTCCTACATTCCAGGCGAGGGATTATTTTCAAATTGTGAGAATGAATATTCTATATTAATTGGAATGGATTATGTGGCGCTTGATATTAAACTTCCTACAAATCAAATTATTGGAGTTAGTGGATTTACGTCTAAAAATAATTGGATTAAAAAGAATTTACCACTTCCCACACCAATTATCCCTGGTGAAATTTTTATAGTAGGAGCGAAAAAGTTTCAATCTGGTACAGGAGAAGAAATGGAAAAAACGCTTTCATTGTGTTTTTATGATAGTAAAAATCAAGTTTTATGCTTTTCATCTTCTGAATTACAAAATGAAAATAATTTAAAAAGACAACATATATTAGTTTGTAAAAATGTTATTTTTTCAATTTTAAATGACCAGATTTGCCAAATATGGATAAATTTAAAAACTTCTAATACAAAGTAATATTAAGAACATTTCTATTTATTAGAACAAATAGAAAATGCCCTGCGGAGGTTACTCCGCAGGGCATTCGGACAAGCAACCAGTCGTCCGCTGACCATGACCGACGGCAGCGGGAATGATGTTTCCGGCAACGCCGGTCACATCGCCAACCGCAATCCCCTGCGCTACAGAGGGTATTACTACGATACCGACACCGGGCTTTACTATCTCCAAAGCCGGTACTATGATCCGGAAACAGGCAGATTTATCAATGCCGATGATCCGGGATTGATCCAGTCTCTCTCCCAGTCCACTGTCATGGGCACAAATTTATTTGTGTATTGTGATAGTAACCCGGTAGGATATAGTGATCCTGATGGAAAAATAGGGATTTTAACTATAATAATGGTAGCTGCTATTGGTGCATTATTAGGTGGTGCAGCAGGTTATGGATTAGCACGTATATTAAAAGTCCCGAAAGGAAAACGATGGAAATACGTCTTAGGAGGGGCTGTTATTGGTGGCATTATCGGAGGATGTATAGGTTATGCTGTAGGAGTTGCGGGAAGCAGCGGTATCGTTTTATGGTCTGGTGGCGGAATGAAAGGTGCAGGATCATTTGCAGCAAAATTTGCAGCTAAAAATGGATTAAAAACTCTAGAAATGACTACTAAAGGAAAATTCCTTTCCCAAATGAATAAAACCGTTATTCGAATACTGGGAAAAATAAAGGATATAAGTTTATGAAACCATTTTGGAATGCTGCTTCAAGACAATTTGTAAAATCAGCTGCTGGTAAGCAAAAATATGTTCATGTATTTATTAGTGCATCTCAATTCAGTGAAGCTAGTGTTTTTGCTAA
The DNA here is from genome assembly GCA_946493765.1 of uncultured Clostridia bacterium. Taxonomy (GTDB): domain Bacteria; phylum Bacillota; class Clostridia; order Oscillospirales; family Acutalibacteraceae; genus RUG11462. The sequence goes on from CAMMAZ010000028.1 coordinate 5,605, forward strand.
AATCGAATATGATATAGTTAGGAAATTAGGATTAAAAATTATTTGGCATTTTACTAAGTAATGTGGGAGGCATTAAATGGAATACTTGTTTTATGTTTTTGACGAACATACTGATTATGTTGAAGAGTTAAAATCCATAGGAATGAAAAACATCTCTTCAGATGATACTCTTTTCACATATCACAATTTAAAATATCAACTTTTAGGCAGAAATGACTGTTATTCCGGATGGGAATATAATATAAAACAAATTTGTAGTTATTCATTTTCGGATTGGCTAGATAGACTTTGGATGACAAAAATGTACGATGAAATAGTTGGCATATGTGGATATTTATTAAAACAGAACTATGTCCTGTTTACAGATAGATTATGGAACAAATACTTAATGAACACACATAATAAAAAAATACGAAAAATAGCAAAAATAATACGAAAAGAGATTGCTGTCCGATCATATGAGGTCAGTCAAATGAGCAAATTACTTTCTGTCTGTGATAAAATATTAGGTGTTAAAAGGCAATTACTATAAATAACACGGGAAATCTCTCTGTATATTGCTTATCAAAAATCCGACAAGCTACCGTGGGGCGACCCTTTCCTGGCAGAACGGGCGGGAGCTATCTAGCTATGTCAAAGACGGCGTGACGTCGCAGTATGTTTACAATGCGAACGGGCTTCGCACCAAAAAGACAACGGCAGACACGCAATATACCTATACCTGGACGGACGGACAATTGACCCATCAGGCATGGGGTGCAAACGACCTGCATTTTTATTATGACGCGCAAGGGTCCGCCACCGGCTTTGCCTATAACGGCGCGATATATACCTATGTGAAGAATCTGCAGGGAGACATCACCGGCATTATCGACAGCACCGGCACAGTTGTGGCAAACTATACTTATGATGTATGGGGGGACGTTTGCGACCGCCGCCGGGGGCGGAAACAGGGAGCAATAAGGAGTGGCAGGAACAGGGAGCCTTGCGACGCATGACCATTAAAGACAAGGCGACCTTGTTCCAACAGGACAGGTGCTTTCCGCGACCGGTTCCATGGCGCAGATCAATCCGCTTCGCTACCGCGGGTATTACTATGATACCGACACCGGGCTTTATTATCTCCAAAGCCGGTACTATGATCCGGAGATCGGGAGATTCATCAACGCCGATGATCCGGGGTTGATCATCTCTCTTTCCCAATCCTCGCCTATGGGCACAAATTTATTTGTGTATTTCAACAGCAATCCGGTGATGTATTCTGATATATTTTCAAAAGGTCGATTTATCGTTTGTTATTTTATCAAATAAAAAGGAGAATCTTGATATGAGAAAAATAAAAAAATTTTTCATTTTCCTTATGATATGTATGATTCCCGTTTTAACTGTAAGTTGCAAAAATCCTTTCATACATATGCCTGATGAATACGAAGAAACGGTATGGACCAGCACTGAGCCTGATATTTGGTTTGAAATCAGTGAAATAAAATATTTATATAGTTATCAATGCAACGCATATGGTCAAGCGAATGTTAACGATGACACTTATGAATTTATCGTTGACTTTGATGTTAATCAAACAACGACCTATTTTTGTGATACAAATGCAACAGAAGACGAGATTTTCGACGAAACGGTTCTTCTCAGCGGTGAAGGAACACTGAAGGGCAATCGATTTGAACTCAAAATAGACAAAAGCAGCGATAAATTGTTTAACGGCGCATATGACACCATTATTTTTGAGGGGAAAGAAAGTGAGTAGAACAAAAAACTGCTTCTACAGACAAAAACACCTGCCCCGCGGGTAAACAATCTGCGGGGGTAATCCGACAAGCCGTCGCGGATATATAGCAAAGTCTGCGGCAGATCAAAAAAGGCGGTATATCTAATGAAAATGTTAATGGAATTGATTCTTTTTGCGGACGATTTTCCGGTTGAAACCGTTGCTCAAGAAATTGGACTACCTGTTATTGAAATAGCTGAAAAAGGAAATATCCGACTGACTGGACCGGAAAAAACACTTCCAAGAATTGAAGAAACAAGCAGTATTACATTTGCTACAGAATGGATAGAAACGATTGATTTAAATGTTGTGATTGAAAAAATGTATAACTTGTTGGCCCCAAAAGAAAACATAATTCGAAAATGCATAGATCTATATGGATTACATGCGAAATTTTGTGCTGTCGTTCATTTATCTGAAAATCCAATTCTGCAAATGTCAAAAGAATTTATCTCTTTAGCAGCAAATTTACATGCACAAATAGAATTTGATACTTATCTTGATTATGATGACAATGACCGCCCCATTTTACATGCAGAATGATTGTCGGTTGGTGATAAATATGGATGATAATATAATCAAAAAACGAATTAATGAGTGGGATCCTGTGAATTTATTATCGTTTTCTCCTGAAGATGAATACGATATTGAAATCCAGGAGATATATGATTTGTTCGAAGCGGAAGAAACAAAATTAGGTCTTGTTATATACACGGTATTTAAAAATTATTTTGGCGTTTCTTTTACAAAAGACAAAAAAGATTGCTTTTGTGTTGCAAAAAAATATTAAACGATATACATACCAATAAACAAAAAGATAAAAGTTTTGAGGAAAAAAGAAAATGAAAAAATTTATGATTGTTGTAGTTATATTACTTGTTTTATCTCAGATTTTCATGACTTTCTGTTTGTTAAGCAATAATCAAAAAGCAAAAAGAGAGATAGAGAATATATTTTCATCACAGAAAGTTATTTCAATTTCAGAAACTCCCAAAGTTTATATTTGTCCTAAAGAAGATGCTGTTGATATATTCAAAGAATTTATGAAGCAAAACGGCTGGGATTATATGGGCAATGAGCAATTAGGTGCCGGCTATGTTTTCTCAAATGGTTCAGATAGATGTATGTTTATTTTAACCCATGAAAAATTCTATGCTCGTTGGGAATTGGAAAATAATACAAATTAAATGCTTTTCAACTTCATTTTTGAAACGTTGTCAAAACCACACTTTTGCACGGCTATATCGCAACATAGTATTCCAAAGGACGCAGAATACAATTCTCTGTGCTAGCGCAAACAAAATGTTCTGCGCCACAGGGCAAGACAAGTGATCACGAATTATATAGGCAAAACTGCCTGTAAATTAAAAATGGGGGGATTTTCATGAAAACCAAAATTTTATGTTCGCTTTTAGCAGTACTTTTCACGCTGGCCATAGTGCTGACTGGGTGTGATAAGGCGCCGGAAACAACTTCCGATCACAAAACGACCGCGGCAACCACTGCCTTGACCACAACTGCAACAACTGCCAGCACCAGCACATCCGAAAAACCAACAACGACCACTACCGTGACCACAACGACGGCCGCGCCCACAACCACACTGGTGATCACAAGCGGCAGTGATGTGATTGTCGTCTACCCACCCTCCCCGCCGGTTGTTGAAGGGGGCGGCGAACCGGAAGGCCCGATCGTTCAAACCGTTGCCGACAAAAACCCGATCGCCGTGCTTTCTTCCTTTTTTGAAATCGATCTTCCAAAAGACGCCAAGGTGTTGGAATATGAGCATCACACAGAGTATTACGAGGGAGGAGATTCTACACAAAGTCATATTTACGCTGCAAGACTTTGCATTTCACAGGAACAGCTGCAGCACATACAAGACAGTTTAGCAGAAAGATACTATTCTTACATAAAAGATGACGAAGATTCTGAGGAAAGTTTTGCTTCCATGGAACGCGGTGCACAAGATTTCAATATGACGGGTACGTATTATTCTTATCCCTGGCAGATTTCTGCCGAGGATGTGCTGGATTTTTTGTATGCCTACCGTCCGGTACAAATTAAAATGGAGGATTATTTTATCGCTACAGATGAACACATGTATATTCTGATCACAAAAGAGGATGGGCAATATTATCTTTATTTTGATGGCACCGGCTGCACTGCAAAATAGAAAGGAAACACAAAATGGGTGTAACAGATATCGATAAAAATTTGATAAGATATTTTTATTTTGCCTATATCAATGCTGAAAATATTTTCGGCATTGATCCTGTCACCGCATCTCCCGAAAAGCAAAAAGAAATCAGAAACTGGATCGAAAGCATTTACATAGAAGACGAAAATTTTCCCGGAGAAATTAAAACTTTGATCGAACCTGAGCAAAGCGACTCGGATGTTTTACAGTTTTTTAAAGCCTGCTGCGAGCAAGCTATGCAAAACGAGACGTTAAAAAAGCAGCAATTTGATCATTTTTCCGCCGCATTGGGTGAAGACGTTAAAAAAGCGCTTTGGAATTTAATGGAAACAGACATTGACCGCGAAAGCATACAACAAATCGAAAATGATGTTGTGATCGATGTGGATTCTTCCTATTCTTATTCTCGCCGCTTAATTTTACACAATGCTTCTGGGATTCCGAAAGCGGATGTTGACTGTTTATACTTTGGAAACGGCGCTTTCACCGAACAAAACGGCGTGTATTGCTTATCCGGCGAAACCCAAAATTACGAGGATGAATCTGCCGTTCCCTTTACAATTTGTTTTTCCGATGCAACCGTTGAAAATCAGATTTTTAGACTGGATAAAAAATGTTTTGACGATACGCCGTGGCAACATCTGCAAACGCTGGCCTGTGAAATGCTGGATAAAGCCGATTTGTTTGAAGAGACGCTGAATGCACGTGAAAAAGAGATTTTACCGCTTATGGCTGAAATCGAGAAAATGGAGGATTTGGTGGAAATTCCGGAAGAATACAACAACACCAATTTTCCTGTTTTGAAATCCTATATCCGGCAATTCGGTTATGATGCCCTTTTGCCATTGCTGGAAAGTTTCGAGCAAAACGACCAGGATGACAAAAAGAAAAGCAGCGCGGCAAAAAAGCTTATCGCCAAACTCAATATGCAAAGCTATGAACCCCTCTGGCGATTCATTTATCAAAAAATCGTCGATTCCCAGGAAGGCTATCCTGCAAAACCCGCTGTTTGGATCGATCAAGCCGTTTTGGCACAAACGCGAATGGAAATCCAGAAGCAATTGGAGAGATACGGCTACACCGGCACATATCCGGATTTCAGCAAGGAAGGTTCGCTTCCCGGTATTCATTTGGAAGAGAATTACGACCAGCTCTATTTCGTCGGCATGAAAAAGAATGTGGTCTATTTTATTCACTGCAGTGAGGAATTTTTTGATGAACACCTAACCGTTGAATTTCTGTGCGGGACAGCGGTGCTGCGCAAAAATGAGACCGTGGAGGATGTTTATGCCTGTCTTTTTAATGCCAAAGGACGCCGGTTGTTTCATCAGGTCACCTATGAATCCGGATATAAAACCGAAGAAGGCGACATCGCGTCCGATGATTTGGAAGAACAAATCGCCATTGCAGTTAAAAAAACCGAACTGAAAAGATTAACGCGCAAAGAAAAAGACCTCTATTATGATGATCCAATACCGGTGTTGAAAACATTTTTAGGTATCTTGCTCTTCGGCGGCGGACTTTTTGCCATTATCTTGACGGCTGCTGTTTTCCTTCTTTGCATTGTTTTTGTGTGTTTATTGGGGCAGTGGCGGTCTATCCCCGAAATGATTGCCGAGATACCCTGGCGGCTATTGGTTTTGATTGCATGGATCGGATTTGGCGGCGCCATGGGATTGTTCACCGTTTTGGCAAAGCGAAAATAACAATTTTGTGCAAATCAAAACACATGGAAAGGTGGACTGGACATTGCATCAACTTCCAATACAGGATTTAACAACGGCTGTTGAAAAAAAACAAATGGACGCCATCAAAAACGCAGAATGCCTGGGTGTGGTTTTATTATTTTTCTATGTTCTTTTTATTATTGGTATACAACTTGTCGCCTCTTTTGGATGGGCTTTGGCGCTGTGTTTTATTGGATTGTTTTTTATCTTTATCGGAAATTTCAAAAAATATCGTTTCGTAAAGCCGTTTTCCGCGCTGCGATTCAAACGCGTCGTATTCTTAGACAGCGGACTTGCTTTTATCGGTTTTTTACTTGACTTTATTTGCACCTATATTTTGATCGACCCGGCAATGCAGGTTGATGAAAATGAAATTGTTATTGACTTTATCCTGATCCTGCTTTGCTGCTTGTTTGTGATCCCTACGGTCTTGACAAACAAAAAACTTTCCCATAAAAAGCCGTGATCAAAATTTTAAACAAGATCGTTTCAAAATGGAGGAAAATGCATGTTGTGCAATGTTCATATTCATATGAATGCATCTTCTGATGAAAGATTTGATGTTACCATTCATCATCAATCAAAAACAATGGATGACACAGAAAAAGTCGCTTCCTTTCAGATAGAAAAAAACAAATCTTATGAAGTGTGTATAAAACAGCCGCTGGCAAAAAGCAATTTAAAACCGCATCTGATTTTGCTTTATGTATTAACCTGTGTGGTTCAAGGCGTTTTGAATATCATTTTTTTAAATAGCGACAGCGACTGGTATAAAAATATTCGTCCTTACTGCTTGAAAGCCAAATTTTCTATTTGCTGCGAAAAGGATATGGATATTCACATCACTTATACCAACGCCCAATGCGGTAAATTCAATATATGGTCCGCCCCCTGCTTTACAATCGACCCGCCTGTTCCGGCAGAGGTTCAATTTATCCCAAATTTACAGGATTTTAAAAACCAATATTTCAACTACGTAAAAAAAATTTGCTCCATAGCAATGGTGGGAATCATTTTATTCTCCCTGCTGTTTTTTGCGGGATTAAAAATTGAAAATTTGGCAGCAACGGTTATTCTGCTGATTTTGATCGCCGCTTTGCTTATGCTGCCTATATGGCTGGCAAAGAAAGAATACAAAAGGCTTAAAAAGTTATATCAATCCTTTTTAAAGCAACAATCTGAAGTTTAAGCGCACCGGATGCCAATAAAGGATACTGCTTGGCATTTCCCAACGCAATCAAAGGCCGATCGAAAAAGAGGGTATGTTTGATGAAAAAATTTTTGAGATTAAAATATCCGGCAATTTTTAAAGTAGCCGCTGACGGAATATCCATTGCATTCCCTGATATCCCGGAATGTCTCTCCTGCGCATTTACAAAAAAGCAATCTATAATAATGGCGAAAGAAGCTCTTGCATTGGCGCTGCATCATATCAACATCGATAAATTGCCGGCGCAGAAATATCCTGTGAAACGATTTTCTTCTAAACAGTTTTATATCCGAACCATTGCTGTCAAAATCGGTATCAACGGCAATTATTTATTCGATGAAGATGTCGTGGAATGAAGATAATGCTTTCGCATGTGAAAGGAAGGATACGGTCTATGAATTTAGAAAATTATTTATATGAAAAGGTTCTCCCTGTCATCTAAAGTTGGAAAGACGAGGACATTTATGCAATATCATTTTTTGTGTGTTGCAATGAAGAAAATGTCTATAACGGTATTGTCAATTTCCCCGAATTTTCTATTGGATACAACACAGAAGAAAGCTGCAATCACGCGCCGGCATTGAGCGAAGAACGGTGGAATCTCATATGGGAACGGCAAGGGGAAACCGAAATCATTCAGCCGGCCGCCAACGATGAAGGCGCGGCGGTTCTGCTCCATTGGTATCAGGAAAACGGAATTGAAAATATTGGGTTTGAAGACGAAGAAACCATGTATGATAAAAACATGAATTATATTGGAAAAGGGCCAGTCGGCTATTATGAACTCTTATGTGCTGTTTCCAATGTCGCCAGAAGATTGCAATCAGAAGGGAAAATCGACGCGCAATTCGGGAATATTCCGATCATCGTTCATGATTACGAATATCCGTGGTATATTGAGCAAGCAACAAAAAACGCAAACCCGAATGACAAAGCAGCTGTTTTTCTCAAAGCCTTGCAAGCAGGCTTTCCGGAATAAGCAATGGTTTCATCATTTTGAAAAATCCGCTTTGCGCCGCGACGCTTGTTGATAAAAAGATAAGGGGAAGAAACACCGAATGTATTTAGATTTGACAAAAATATATTTTTATTTTGCGTTTATCGATGAAAAGGATTTTCACTATTTAAATATTATAAACTACCAAATTTATTCAAAAAATGAATTGGAAGAACTCGTTTTTAAAGAATTATTTGATAAAAAAGATTTTTTGCTCATTCCGCAAATGGATCGGGACGAAATCGCTTTCAATTTTTTAAAAACAAAAAATATCAAGCCGTTATCCCGGCAAAAGGCATCCAAACCCTTTTTTCATGCCTTTCATTGTTACATGGAAGAGCATCATTTAAAAAGCGAGTGGGAAGATTACGAAAAAAAGTATTTATTAAAATACGCATCGAACTTTTGCGCAGAAAACCACTTAAAATATACCTGCAAAGAATCAATTTCCTAAACCGATGAACAAACAGGAGTTTGATAGAATGAAAAAAATGAAAAGGACACCATTTTTAAAGCAACTAAAAAGTTTAGGACTGTATTTTGAAAACATTGTGGATCAACCCTGTTTTTATATTTATTCTGATCTGCCTTATGCAGAAACCGGGTTTTCTATCGATGCAACCATTCATCAAAAATTAGAATTTTATCAAAATGCCGATCTGTATATGACTTTTATCGCGCTTTTGATGGATAAATTGAACGAAACGATTGTCTATGCCGGAAGTTTTAACAACGATTCCTCTTTCTATCAAAAGTGGAAAGGTTTAAAACATTATGACTGTTTTCGTTTTTTTCAATCGACCTTTCAAAATTATTCTATCTATCAACTTTCTTTTCCCGATGATAAAATTTTACTCAATACCATTTTAGAAAACGGGTTCAGAGATTTTTCAAACATGCAACTATTTTTGCCGCAATCAAAAACGATAATCAAATTCGATTGTCATATGCAAATCATTTTATTTCCCAAAAATTTTTCATCAATGGAACCAACACTCAAAAATCTTTTAAAAAACGATCCTCATCTGCGGTTGACAAAATCTTAACACGGAGGTGTTCTCCGATGGCTGTGTAAACAAAACATCCTGCCCTGCGGGGCAATCCGGTAAGTGATCACGAATTATATAGGCAAAACTGCCTGTAAATTAAAAATGGGGGGATTTTCATGAAAACCAAAATTTTATGTTCGCTTTTGGCAGTACTTTTCACGCTGGCCATAGTGCTGACCGGGTGTGACAAGGCGCCGGAAACCACTTCCGATCGCAAAACGACCGCGCCCACAACTACCGCTTTGACCACAACTGCAACGATTGCAAAACCAACGGCAACAGAAAAAACAACGACGGCCGCGCCCACAACCACGCTGGTGATCACAAGCGGCAGTGATGTGATTGTCGTCTACCCACCCTCCCCGCCGGTTGTTGAAGGGGGCGGCGAACCGGAAGAACCGATCGTTCAAACCGTTGCCGACAAGAACCCAATTGCCGTGCTTTCTTCCTTTTTTGAAATCGATCTTCCGAAAGACGCCAAGGTGCTGGACTACAGGCATGAAACAACAGAATATGAGGAGGGAGAGGATTTTACAAAAAGCCACATTTACACTTCAAGACTTTGCGTTTCACAACAACAGCTGCAGCAAATACAAGACAGACTGGAAAAAAGATATAGTTCCTATCTGGGAAATAATGAAGATGCAGAACAAAAAGCTGTTTATAGGGAAGAGTATGCGCGCAATTACAATATGACGGGTGCGTATTATTCTTATCCCTGGAAGATCGACGCTCAAGATGTACTGGATGTTTGGCACGCCATCCGTCCGGTGCGAATCCAACAGGGAGACACTTTTATCGCTACAGACGAACAAATGGAAATTCTGATCACAAAAGAGGATGGGCAATATTATCTTTATTTTGATGGCACCGGCTGCACTGCAAAGGAATAACCGCTCTATCTTGCATCCCCTGCCAATCCGTCACGGACATATAGCAAGTCTGCGGCAATTGCAACCACAGCTGCAAAATCAATATCAGGCCATCCGGCGAATGGGAATTGCCTCTTGTTTAGAGATTTTGCGCGTTAAAACAAACGGGCAGTGGAATATCCAAGAAAGCGATATTCTGGAAGTTTTCCGCTTGATCAGAACGGTTTACCGGGAAGAAAATGACGGCGTCGTCCAGACGGACGAATCCATGTATATCCTGCTGGCAAAAGAAAACGGCGCGCAGATTTTAACGACCGTTTCTTAAAATAACACCATTACATTTGCAGCGCCAAAAATCATCCGGCGGCAGTCGCTGCACCGGCCGTGTTCAACATTTTACCCTTTCCTGCATAAACTGATTGCAGGAGGGATGTGTTTATGCAGATTTATGTTGTGGAGCCCGGCGACTCGCTTTACAGCATCGGCAAAAAATATGGCGTGTCCGCCGATGAGATCGCCGCCGCCAACCAGATCGACCCGGAAAAGTCGCTGGTGGTTGGGCAGGCGCTGGTGATCCCGAACCACGGAACCTATTACATAGTACAGCAAGGCGATTCGCTGTATACCATCGGGCGAAAATTCGGTGTGAACTTTGCGGCGCTCGCAGAATTCAACGATCTGGACCCGTCCAAACCGCTGCAGATCGGTCAACAGCTTACAATACCGCGCATGCGAAAACCGTCTATTGAAACCAACGCTTATGTTTCGGCGGCAAACGGCAATTTTTCGCGTGCTGCGCTGGACGCCGTGCGGGAGCACGCGAAAAATTTGACCTATATCGCACCGTTCAGCTATGAGGTGCAAAGGGACGGCAGCCTGTCGGCTCTGGATGTTCCGGCGGTTCAAAATGCTGCGTCCAACAGCGGCGCGGCGCTGATGATGGTGGTCACCAACATTGAAAACGGCAGATTTTCCGACACGCTGGGCGAAGTGATTTTAAACGACATGCAGGTGCAAAACCGGCTTTTGGATGAAATCCTGCAAACGGCAAAAAGCAACGGCTTTCAAGACGTGCATTTTGATTTTGAATACCTGCGCCCCGCCGACCGGGAAAATTACAATGCGTTTTTAAGAAAGGCGGCGGATCTTCTGCACGGCGAAGGGCTTTTGATGTCCACGGCGCTTGCGCCGAAAACCAGCGCGGACCAGACCGGCGCATGGTACACCGCACACGACTACAAAACCCACGGTGAGATCGCCGATTTCGTTGTGATTATGACCTATGAATGGGGCTATTCCGGCGGACCGCCGATGGCGGTTTCTCCGATCGGACCGGTGCGGCAGGTCCTCGAATATGCCAAAACCGAGATTCCCGCCGATAAAATTTTCATGGGTCAGAATCTCTACGGCTACGACTGGACGCTCCCTTACGTCAAAGGCGGGGAATATGCCAAAGCCATCAGCCCGCAGGCGGCAATCGATATTGCGCGGCAAAACCGCGCGGCGATCGAATATGATAAGACAGCAAAAGCGCCGTTTTTCCACTATTGGGACAACGCGCGCCGGGAACATGTCGTCTGGTTTGAAGACGCGCGTTCCATCGACGCGAAATTCAGCCTTTTGAAGGAACTCGGCCTGCGCGGCATCAGCTACTGGCGGTTAGGCTTCCCCTTCCCGCAAAACTGGCTTTTGCTTTCCGACCGGTTCGATATTATCAAACAATAATATTTGCATTCAAAATCGGCGTTTGGGCAGGTAAACTGTCAAACGCCGCTTTTGTTATACGCGGTCGTTCAACCGTTTTCCCGCAGCAGCTGGACCAAATATTTCAAAGGCGCGTTTCCCTGCAATGATTGATAATAAATGCCAAAGGACACCGCATCCATGCCTTTGATCGGAATGCGTGCCAGCGAAACTTTCGGCGGGATAAAAAGGTCCGGAAGAATCGAAACGCCGAATCCGGCTTCCGCTAAAATCACGGCAGCCTCCGCCGATTCACAAAAATAAACGTCGGCCGGCGGCCGGCCGCCCACTAGCTGCCCTTGCAGCTGCGCCACATCCGTCTGTGCTTTTTTCGGATCCAAAAGGATAAGCCTTTCTGCTTTTAGGTCCTCTATCGTCACGCTTTGCCGCCGGGCCAATGGATTTTGGGGCGCACAAATGCACACGACCGGCACTTTTTTGATTTCTTTGTAAACAGCGGAAATCTTTTTGAAATCCGGTTCCCGGAATCCGATGACGGCATCGACGTCCTCCTCCTCGAGCAGCCGGTATAAATGCTGGAACGGCACGACCTGCAGCCGGGGATGCACGTCCGGGAACCGCCGGGCAAGCTGTTGGAAGATGGGCGGCAGCGAAAAGTGGTGAAGGTGTTCTGCCATGAGCAAAAAAGCCTGGAGCAATTCCGGAAACTGAATCAGGAACTGCGGGAGAGCGCCGATAAAGCCAACACCTTCTCCAACATCACCATGCCGGTCAACGCCAATATCGGCAACATCAGCTATGTGCTTTGCGCTGTTGCCGGCGCCCTTCTGGCGCTGGGCGGCTATGCGGGACTGACACTCGGAACGCTGGTCTCCTTCCTTACCCTGAATAAAAACGCCACCCAGCCGGTCAGCCAGATCAGCCAGCAGACCAACAGCATCGTCATGGCGATGGCGGGCGCCCAGCGCGTTTTTGATCTGATGGACGAACAGCCGGAAACAGACAACGGCTATGTTGAACTCGTCAACGCCAAAGAGCTGCCGGACGGCGGGTTAACCGAAACAAAGGAAGGGACCGGCTGATGAAAGGGCGCACCACCTTTGTGATCGCCCATCGGCTTTCCACGGTGAAAAATTCCGACTGCATCATGGTTCTCGAACAGGGTCGGATCATTGAACGCGGGACCCACGACCAGCTGATCGAACAAAAAGGACGGTATTACCAGCTCTATACCGGCAACGCCATCGGCGAATAGTATTTGTATTGCCGCCAATGCTGCTGTTTCGCAGGTATTTTTCACAAATCGGAACCTTTAATTTTGTGTTAATCTGACAAGAATTTTTGCATTAAAAGAATTCAGAATGCATTTGTTGTAATTGGCGCTTGAATTTGATATAATGACAAAAGACAGACGTCAACAAAAACAATGCACGTATCCGAATGGCATACAATAACGCAATATACATTTTCCGCGCAAAAGGAGATTTAAGAAAAAAATGAAACGATTTGTGGCAATGCTCATGATATTCTGCATGCTGCTTGCCGTTTGCGCATGCGGAAAGGAAGAAGAAACACCCGACACCATCACCACGACAACCACGACTGCGGCCGCGGCGACTGCAACCAGCGGAAAAACGACGGTGCAGACGACAACGGCTGTGTCCTCCACAACAGCGGCGCAAAATGATGACACCCCAACCCCGTCGCAGACAACGGCGCCGACAACCACGAGAAACAATTCCACGACCCTGTCCAAACAGTTGGCGGCAGGGGTGCCGTCGGATTATTCGACCGACCAGATCGCCTATATCGGCGTCAATCAGGTCGGCTATGAAACCGGCGCTGAAAAACGCGCGGTCATCCGCGCCGAAGTGGAAGCGGACTGCTACCTTGTCAACGCCGTGACCAACCGGGTCGTTTATACGGGACAGGCGGCGGACCGGACATTCGACACCACCAACATGATCTATGTGACCTATTTTGATTTTTCGGATTATAACGCGTCGGGCAGCTATTATGTGCAGACAAGTGAAGGCCGGTCGCTTACCTTTTCGATCAGCGGCGATCCTTATCAGAAACTCAACAGCGCGCTGCTAAAAATGTTTTATTACCAGCGCTGCGGTTGCACATTGGCGTCCAACTATGTGGACGCAGGCTACGCCCGCACCACAAGATGCCATCAGTCGGCGGCGATTCTGGTGGAGGAGGGCGGCGTTATCACAAACACCTCCATCCTGGCAACCGGCGGCTGGCACGATGCCGGAGACTACGGGCGGTATATGACCCCGGGCTGTGCTGCCGTCTGGCATCTTTTATATGCTTATGACCTGTTTGAATCCGGGATCGACACCGACCGCAACCAGATTCCCGAAAGCGGAAACGGCATCGCCGATGTGCTGGACGAAGTGCGGTATGAATTGAACTGGATGCTCAATATGCAGGACAAATCGACCGGCGGCGTTTATTTCAGAGAAGCGACTGCGGATTTTGCCAACGGCGTGACGCCGGAATGGGACGTTAATTCCATCAATCAGATGTATATGTCCAGAACAACGCTGCATTCCTCTGCGGCGTTTGCGGCGGCGATGGCGGCAGCAGCGCGGGTCTATCGCAGTGTGGACAGTGATTTTGCCGCACAGTGCTTATCTGCTGCCAAAAGCGCCTATACCTACAGTCTCGAACATCAAAATGAGCAGACCGCATTTTCCAACGCATCGGAAAATAACGTCATCAACGCCGGGGAATACGGGGATTCCAACGCCTGGGATCTTTTATACTGGGCATCAGCGGAGCTTTACCGCACGACCGGCGAACAAAAATACGAGGATCAATTTATCGAGATTCGGGAGAACCGGACTTTCTCCAAAACGGGGCTGAGCTGCTACGACTCCGGCGGATTCGGCACCATCAGCTATTTAATGGCGGACAATACCGACGCTGCAACACGCGCGCAGGTCTATACCGAATTGATCGACGGCGCGGACGCTGTTTTGCGCAAAACCGAAAAAAATGTCTACCGCATCTCGCTTCAGTCGAGTGAGTATGTCTGGGGGTCCAACGGCCAGCTGATGAACCAGACCAATCTGTTGTGCGCTGCGGCTGAAATTGCCGGCACCGACCGTTACGATCAGGCAATTTTAGACCATCTTTCCTATCTGCTCGGCACAAACGTGCTGGCCAAAAGTTATGTGACCGGATTTGGCGCCAACGCTGCCCGCAACGCACATTGGGGCATGCATATGGCGACAAAAGAACAATATGGCACCCAGATGCCGGCAGGCTTTGTTGTCGGCGGTCCCAATTCCCACGAGGGCGCGGACATCAGCAATATGCCGGCCGCCTGCTATGAAGACGCGTTTGGCGCTTACACCACCAACGAAGTCACGATTTACTGGAACGCAACAACGCTGTTTACCACAGCGTATCTTTGCAAATAAAGGAGAGGATGTTATGCTCGAAATCCCACAGCATTTCAGTGAAAAAGTCAACCCCGACATCGCGGTCGACCAGGTTGCCTACAAAGACACGGCGCCTAAAATCGCGGTGATGAAAAACACAAAAGGCGGCACCTTTTATCTTGTCGATCGTGCGACCGGCTCGGCGGTGTTCGCCGGCGATATGAAAGGTCCCGTTTGGGATGAAACCAACCGGTGCGAAGTCTTCCATCTGGATTTTTCGGCGGTGCAGACCTGCGGTGAATATGAGATCCAAACCGAAACCGGCCGTTCTTATCCGGTCACCATTGCCAAAGACCCGCTGCAAAAGCTTACAAACGCGATGATCAAAGCGCTTTATTTTCAGCGGTGCGGCTGCGCGTTGACCAAACCGTTCGCCGGGGCATACACCCACGAAGCCTGCCACAACACCCCCGCCTATCTGCTGACCGACCCGTCGGTCGTGGTGCAGGACGTGTCCGGCGGCTGGCACGACGCCGGGGATTACGGGAAATATATCACCCCCGCCAATCAGACGGTGTTTAATATGCTCTATGCCTATGAACTGTTCCCCGCCGGCGTTTCGGATAACTTAAATATTCCCGAAACCGGAAACGGGGTGCCGGATATTCTCAATGAAGCGCGGTATGAACTGGAATTCATGCTGAAAATGCAAAACGACGAGGGCGGGGTCTACCACAAGGTCACCACCGAACAGTTTGCCGGCAACGTCATGCCGGATGAGGACGAACACACCATTCAGGCGCTGTCCCCGGTCACTGTCACAGCAACCGGCGGCTTTGCGGCGGCAATGGCTGCGGCGTCACGGGTTTATCGCCCGTTCGACAACACGTTTGCCGACAAATGTTTAAAAGCTGCAAAAAAAGCCTTTGCCTATGGGATGGAACATTATAAAGAGCACAAGGAATTTCATAATGTTGCGCCGTGTGTGACCGGCGTGTATGGCGACAGCTGCTGTCTGGATGAAATGTATTGGGGCGCGGCGGAGCTTTACCGCACGACGCATGAGCCTTATTATCAGGAGCAGTTCCGCCTGTTTTTCAATATGGATTTTGATAAAACGGCGTTTGGCGCCTATTATCAGGGCGGACACGGTTCGCTTTGCTACTGCCTTTGTGAAGACGCCGATCCTGCCCTGCGACAGCAGGTTCTGCACGAAATTGTTCGGGGTGCGGACACAGCGCTTCAGATTGCGCAGGATAACGCCTATATGGTGGCGCTGCGGCCGGAAACGAAAACGCAGGAAAGCGATTATTACTGGGGCTCCAACGCCGTGCTGACCAACCGGCTTGCCAACATGATTTCCGCAGCCATTCTTACAAAAACGACAAAATACGATCAGGCGATCGCCGACAGCGTTTCTTATCTTTGCGGCCGCAATTATATTTCAAAATGCTATGTGACCGGCTTTGGAACCGACGGTGTGCGGCATCCGCACCACCGCCCTTCTATGTTTGACGGTATCGACGCGCCGGTGCCGGGGCTGATTGCCGGCGGCGCTAACGACCGCCCCGGCCAGCGGCCGAAAAATTCAGAAGGTTGGCCGTCCGCCGCCTGTTATATCGACTGGGAATGGAACTGGACGACCAACGAAGTCGCGATCTATTGGAACAGCTCCTGTTTTTATGTGACCGGTTATCTGCGCGCTTTGCAGAAAAAATAAGATGGATGAAATGATGGGAAAGAGGTTTTTGAAATGATTCAGTTTGATGTGTTCAAAGATGGGAAAGGATTTGCGCTGACGATGAGCTATGACGACGGATCTCCCAACGACCGGCGCTTAGCGCCGCTGTTTGATCAATATGGGATCCGCGGCACCTTTCATCTGAATTCCAACCGGATGCTGCATTCGACCGATGGAAGCATCCGTCCGGAAGAAGTGAAGGACGTTTATAAAAATCATGAGGTCGCCGCGCACACCTACCATCACGGCTGGCTGGAAAAAATGACGGACGTCAGCGTGATCAATGAGGTGTTGAACGACAGGCTGGAGCTCGAAAAGGCGTGCGGTTATATCGTCCGCGGCATGTCCTATCCGTTCGGCACCAATAACCAAAGGGTCAGGGATCTGATCAAATCCTGCGGTATTGTCTATTCCAGGACCGCCAATTCCACAAACGGGTTCGATATTCCAAATGATTTTCTGGCATGGCACCCAACCTGCCATCACAACGGCGCGCCGGAATGCGCCAAACGGTTTTTGGAAACCGTCAAAAGCGGCTGGGCAAAGGGTAAGCTGCTTTATATCTGGGGGCACGCCCATGAGCTGACCGATGAAAGCGACTGGGAGATGATGGAGGAGCTGTGCAAATCCCTCTCGAATCTTGAAAACGTCTGGTATGCGACTAACATTGAGATCTATGACTATGTGACCGCACAACGCAGCTTACATATTGCAGCGGATGAAAGCGCAGTGCACAACCCGTCGCAGATCGACGTCTGGATCAACAAGGACGGACAAACCGTTAAGATCCCCGCCGGAGAAACGGTCATTTTTTAAAAAGCTGTGTTCGCAGGAACTTTCAAGGCTTCCCCTTGAGGGGAAAAGGGTGCGCTTTCCTTTTTCTGTTGCATGGGTTTTCATGTGCACCCTTACAAGTTTTGGACTTTTGTCCAAAACTTCCAACTTTCGTGTTATACAGGCAGCCGACTGATGAGGTGTCTAAAACAGCAAGCTTTTCGGCTTTCCACAGGTTGACTGCGTGTTTCTCCACCTCATCCACCGCGGACATGAATTCCCTTTCCCCTCAAAGATCGAAAGGCTTTTACCGGTTTGATTTTAAACAATCATAAAAAGGAGGATGTTCAACATGAAACAACGTTTTTTTAAATGTGCTCATTGCGGCAACATCATTGCTTTTGTGGAAAACAAAGGCGTGCCGGTGATCTGCTGCGGCGAACCGATGCAGGAGATCCTGCCCGGCACCACCGATGCCGCGACCGAAAAGCATGTGCCGGTTATCCAAATCGACGGCACACAGGTCACGGTAACGGTCGGCGAAACGCTGCATCCGATGCAGGAAGAGCATTTCATCCAGTGGATCTCACTGGAAACCAAACAAGGCAACCAGCGCAAGGAATTAAACCCGGGAGACCAACCGGTCGCCAAATTTGCGCTGTGTGCGGATGACGAAGTGGTCTGCGCGTTTGCTTATTGCAACCTGCATGGGCTTTGGAAATCAGAATAAAAGCAACCGCTAACCGCTTTTTGCAAGGCAAAACAACCACAAAATAAAATCCCTGTATGCATTGCATACAGGGATTTATCTTTGTTTGTTTAGTTGTCAAAGATATCGTCGCCGCCAAGGTCACCATCACCCCAGCTGGTGGTCACGATATCACTCACTTCAAACATTTCGATCTCCATTGCGGGAGATTCATAGCATTCTTTCATCGCGCTGTCCTTCCTTTCGACTGTGGATATTTAGAGCCGGTTCGCCTTTAATCCTACAGTAAAGTTATTATATCACCACGCATTGACAATGTCAAGATAGGTTACAAAATTTTGTCTGCATGTGTCCGGCTCTTTAGCTGTGTGCTCTTGCGCCAGCAACTACGCGTCACACACAATTGACTTTTGACATCTTTCCATCTGGGCGCTTTTCTATTCTTCTGTTGTCACATATCCCCGCAGAATTTGCTTTTCTTCTTCGGTGTAGTTGCCTTCCGGATCCTCAAGCGCCGCTTTGGCGACATTGGAAACAGTCCGCACTGTGTTGGAGCCGTCGCCGCAGTATAACAGCACTGTGCTGCTGCCGTCCGCATAGGAAATTTCCAGATATCCCGCACTGACGAATTCTCTGGTATAATTCTTTGTCTTGATGTTCGCAATCGTTGCGAAATACTGATAATACCCGTCCGCTTCGGCGGTTGCGGCATTATACCAACCGCTGTTTTCGATGTCAAGATAGATTTTATCATTTGCATCCAAAGATTCCTTGGTCAACACGATGTCACCGGTTAAATAATCATTCGGCAGGATCAATGTGCCGGTCTTGACGGTCGCGCCAAGCGCTGCGATCGCGTCATAATCCGCTTTGTTGATCCGGGTTTCGAAGCGCAGACCTGTCGGTGTGAGCAGGCGAACTGCCGCGCCGTCCTGCGTTGCCGCGGCAACGCCGACCGCCGTGAAGGTGGTGTCTTGTGCGATTTCCACAGTGGAACCCGCGGCATACAGGTTTTCACCGTCGCTCCAGCCGGCAAACAGCTTGCCTGCAACGGTGCCTTCCGGCATCACGATGGATGTGCCGTCGATCGATTCGACCGGGGTTTCGGTGCCTTCAAAAGAAGCTGTCGGCGCACTCGGTTCCGTTCCCTTGGTGGTATATTCAATATCATCTAACAAAATCCATGAGTTCGCATAATGTGTAATCTTTCCGTCGTTATATTGCGCGGTCGTGAAAACCAGCGCTTCGACCTCGGCAAGATTTGCTTTGGTGATGGTGATGGTCGGTTTTTCCGCCGATTCGCCATCGGCGCGGAAATTACCATAGGTATAAGCGGTAACCGATTGCTGCGCCCAGGTCGTGGAAGTCAGGTTGCCGCCGAAATAGGCGGAACCGCCCCAGTAAACTTCACCGTCGACTACAACGCCCATCGTCGGTTTTTTGTTGTTGTCGCCTTTTCCGGAACGATAGTTGATCCGAAGATCATCCACGTTTTGCATCATTTCCGGATCCAGATTGATCTGCACATAGTTGGTGGAATAACCGGACTGGTTCCATGCAGCTCGATAGACATAAAGGGAATGATTGCTATCGGCCGCGGTGTTTGGACTTGCTTCATCGGAATAAGCTTTAGCTTTGCCGTTGCCAACAAGCTGCACTTCATCGCCATAGCCCTCTTCCCAATCGAACATCGCCTGCCAGTCGTCCGACGGAACGTCCGCCGCATCGGCATAAACAAGACTGATGTCGTCGACATAAAGTTTTGACGTGCCGCTTGCAGCGCCATCAGAAAATTTTTCTGGATTGATTGTGAAATAATAATAGGTGGATGCCTCTAAGTCGCTCATCTCCGGCAAATTAATGGTATATTTTGTCCATTCAGCGCCGAAAGTGACATTGAGATCCTCCAAAACGATTTTTGCTACCCCTGTGTTGGTGTTGGTGAAACCATTTCTATCAGTCGTTGTAGTGACGTTGCCCGCATCTGTTTTCGCCCAGAATGTCAGCTGTGTCGGACTGCCATAGCCAAAATTTTCGGGCAGCCGAATATAAAGGCTCTGCCACCCCACCAGGTTCAAAATAGCGACGTTGCCTTCTCCCACGCCATCAACGGTTCCAACCGAGCTGTTTTGCCCGGAAACCGCCGCGGGACCGACACCGTCAAAATCAACAATCAGCTTTTCCACTGATTCCGCCGCCGCAGGCACTGCGCCCACAACGCAGACGGATACCAGCATCATAATAGCGACTGCCATTGCGATTATCTTTTTCATCTGTTTTTCCTCCTACCATTTTTCGGATGTGTTGTTATTATAGCACAAAAATTTTAAGTTGTAAATACTTTTTATTGTAAAATAACAAATACCGGATCGTTTTTTTAACCATCCGGTATTTCTATTGCGTTTTTTATGCGTTTTCCGCCGTCAAATAACCTTGCAGGATCGCTTTTTCTTCTTCGGTGTAATTGCCGTTCGGATCGTCAAGCGCCGCTTTGGCGACGGCCGGCGTCGTGCGCTGTGTCGGGCGGCTCCTTTAACAGCGCGGCGCGCGCTTTATAATCCGGCATGTATCGTGCGATCAGGTCATAAAACGCCTTGCTGTGGTTGTGATGCCTGATATGCGCAATCTCATGCAGCACCACATAATCCACCGCCGGTTCGGGATACTGCATCAAAAGATAAGAAAAACAAATGCCGTTTTTCCCCGAACAGCTACCGAATCTGGTTTTCGCGCCGGTGATTTTCACCGACGTGGGATAAAGCCCGGTCAGTCTTGAAAAATAATCGACCTTACCCGGCAAAACCGCCGCGGCTCGTGCTTTGAGCTGCGCGCATCTTTCGGCGTCCGGCTCCGCTGGCCGCGCTGCCGCCAATGCCTGCTGTTTTTGGATCCAATCTTCATGCTTTAAAACAAACGCTAAAATCTCGCTTTTGTGCAGCCGCTTTGGCGCACGGACGATCACCTCTCCGGTGCGCTTTACCTGCAGCGCCATTGTTTTCCGATCGGATCGGATAATTGTGAATTCCCGCACTTTTTATAACGCTCCCTGTCATTTGGCATCCTAACCATTTTGCGCTTATTATACCAAACCGTGCGCAAAACGGCAATAACAGATTGAAAATAACAAAAACGGTCTTGTCAAGGATGAACAAGACCGTTTTTTAAAAAGGGGGAAGGGTTAAAGGATCATTTTAGCCTTTTTTGCGTTTACGGGCAAAGGCCAGTGCAACACCCGCTGCTGCAGCTGCCAGCATGACCGAAAGGATCGGTGCAGCAACGCTGCCGGTGTCGATATCGCCGGTGTTTTCGCTGCCGCCGGATTGTGTGAAGTCATCCTGCGGTGCTGTCGGGGTTTGCGAATCATTGGTCGGATCGGTCAAATCGCTCGGCGTTTCGGTTGCAGACGTCGCCGATGTGTCCGGCTGCTGTGTGGTTGTGGTGGTTGCCGTCGTCTGTTCCTGCGTTGTGGAGGTCTGCATTGTCGTTGTTGTGGTTGTAGTTTGTGCAGGCTGGGTGGATGTTGCTGTGGTATCTGTCGGAGCGGTGGACGGCTGGGTCGATGTTGCGGTGGTGTCCGTCGGATCGGTGGACGGCTGGGTGGCCGTTGCGGTGGTGTCCGTCGGATCGGTGGACGGCTGGGTCGGTGTGGCGGTGCTGGCCGTCGTTTCGGTAGCCGTCGTTTCGGTGGCTGCCGGCGTCACGGTGACAGACGCGGTACCGGATTTTGTGGTATCAACGGTGGAGGTTGCCGTGACGGTCAGGCTCTCGGCGGTTTCATCTTCCGCGACGGTCAAAATGCCGCTGTCGCTGATGGTGGTGTTCTCGCTGTTGTTGCCGGAAACCGTCCATGTCACGGTCTGTGCCGGATCGTTATCGCCGGTGACGGTCGCTGTGAAAGCCTGTGTGCTGCCCTGTTCTACCGAAACGGTGCCGGGTGTGACGGTAACATCGGTGACCGATGCGACAGAACGGTTGATGGAAAAGCTGTCGACGACGCTCATATCCGAAACACGGTAGGTTGTGATGGTGAAGGAATCGTCGGTGACGTCGATTTTGGTGATGTTCGGGGTCTTTTCCTGATTTTTCACCGCAGCATACGGGAACTCTACATTCTGAATGTCATAATATTTGCTGCCGCTGGAAGAGTTGCCGGTGATATACAGCACTTCGCCGTCGGCCGGATCGGTCACGCTGGAGGTGACGCCGTCGGTCGTGATGGGGGTTGTGCCGTCCATCATGTAGGTGCGGGTGTAGACATGGTCATGACCCATGAGCACCACATCAATGTCAAGTTCCGAGAAGATCGGCGACATTTCTTCGCGGCGCTGCAGCACGTCTGCGTCGTCCGAATGATTGGCAACGCTGTAGATCGAATGATGGAAGGTGACGACTTTCCATTCCACTTCGCTGCCGTACGTATCAATGACCTGCTGCATGAACTCTTTGTGTTCCCCGGCATCGGTGTTGTTGGAGTTTAAGGACATAAACAGCGTGTTGTTGTAGATATACCAGTAGTCGCCGCTGCCGTCGGTCGCGGACGCGCCAAGTTCCGACACATTCGGGATGTTGAAATGCTCGTTATAGATCGCATCGCCTTCTTCGTGGTTGCCGAGGTTCACGGCGATGGCCAGAGATTTTAAGGTGCTCGGGCTTAAAAATGCTTCGTACTGTTCTTCATCTTCAGCCGTGTCGACCTGGTCGCCGGCGCTGATGACAAAGCTTGTATCCGGGAAAGCGGCGGTCGCTTTGCTGAGTGTGCTGCTCCATCCTGCAGCGTCGCTGTCGACGCTGTCGCCGCTGCCGATTTGCGGGTCGCCGGCAAACAGGAAGCTGAAATCGCCGTCAAAGTCTTGTGTTTTAAAGCTGTAGATCGGGGACCAACCGTCGTCGGTACCGACGCGGTAGATATATTCAGTATTTTCGGCAAGTCCGGTAATGGTCGCTTTGTTGTTGAGCAGATCGCCGTCTGCCGGCGATGTTTCCGCCGCAAACTCGGTGCAGTCTGCCGGGAATTCGCCGTTTGTCAGCTCGCTTCGAAGCGCCAACTGCACTTTTCCGGCAACTGGTGCATCGCTGTACCAGGTGACGTTGCGCTGTGTCTGATCGGCGCCGATTTGCAGCACAAGGTCGGACACGCTGTAAAGATCCATGTTTTCGCGGTAGCTGGGGATCGCTTCATATTGCACTTCGCCGTCTGTGACCGTCAGCTTGTAGGTGTCGGGATCGGCGAACAAAACGGTCACGCCGGGTTTTGCATAGCCTTCATAGATCGTTGGGTTATTGTCTTTTGCATTGATTTCGGAGTTGGGCACGATCGCAAGCGGCGCATCGATTGCGGCATAAAGATCCGCAAGATCGTTATAGCCGTGGTGCGCGATCTGCACAACGTCGCTTTTTAAAGTCGAGGCTTCATACATGTTCAGCATATCGCCCATTGCCACCTGACCGGAATCGCCCAGCAGGATAAAGGTTTTGCCGTCGATGGTCAGACGGATGGTGGTGCTGGTGTCGTTGAAATCGGTGATCCTGTTCACGCCGTTTTCATTGACAGCGTCTTCATGGGTGTGCAGCACTTCAAAATTGACGCCCTGGATGTCGAAAGTCTGGCCGGTGTGCAGCTTGACAAACTTCATGTCCGGGAAATAGGTGTTCATGCTCTGTTTCATCAAGAAAGTGCCGCTGTCATAGCCGGTGCTCATGGTCTGGAACGACGGGATATTGTACATCATGCTTTCGATGTTTAAGTTGTCGTGATAGGTTTCCAAAAACGCAGAGGACAGATAGACATGATCGCCGTGCGCATGGGAGATAAACCAGCTTTTAATGTTGATTTTGCTGCCATAGGGCTGGTCGGTGATTTGATACATGAAGTCCATCAGTCCGCTTTGCGCCGCGTCGCTGCTCTGCTTTCTGTGTCCGCTGTCGATGACAAACAGGCTGTTGTCCGCAAGCTTCACGATCATCAGCGCGCCGCAGTTGATCGACCAGTCGCCGGTGGTATCGGCGTTTTCGCTCTTGCTGTTTGTATAGTCAAGGCTGTAAAGATAAAATTCGGTGCTGCCGTCGCCTGAGTCTGCGGTGTCGATCTGATCGGGGGTGGTGTTGGAGGATCTGTCATAGATGATCCGCACCTGATTGGCATAGGCGGTATAGTAAAGATAGAAGTTTTTGCCGTCTTTGGTCAGCGCATTGTAAAGGTTGCCGTCCACTTCGTTTTCATAGGTCTGCTGGTAACCATCGGCGATCAGGTCCTCCACATAGGACGTGTAAGTCGCGCTGCTGGTGTTGCTGATGACAACCATTTCGCTGTCTTCGTCCGTTTCGCCGTATTGGTCGCTGGCAAGACCGGGACCTGCGTTATAGGTCTTGCTCAAAGTGCCGTCGGGATATTCCGGAAGCTGGCCCGGAACGACCACTGCATTTTCGTTTTCAATGGATGTGGTGAAAACAACCTCTTCTCCGCTTTTCACGGTCAGCGTCGCGGTGATCCACAGGCTGTCGGGCACGCTGTCGGCCACCGCGCTGTAAAGGGTGGTGCCTTCGGCTGCCACAAACTGCATTTCACCCACTTTGACGCTTTCTCCGTCTTGTACCGCTGCGAACGCCGCGGTATCAACCACCGATGCATATCTGTAAAGCTCGGCGGTCATGGTGAGGTTTTGGGTGTCGATCGTGTCGTCGATTTGCAGTAAAAATGTGATGTTGCCAATGTCGTTGCCAAGTGCCTCTTTTTCGATCACGCCGTTATAATCCTGTTTTTCGAGCGTGCCGGGCACTTCAAAATACAGCAGCGGATAACCGCCCTCGGGATTTTCCACATAGCCGGTCGCGGCGTTTTCGTTCGCTGAAATTTTATCCCACAGGTCGGCGGCGGATGTGAATGCCGTGCCGGGTGTGCCGGCGGTTGCATTGGCGTTCAGCTGCGTTTCATATTCTTCGCGGCCTTCCATGTAGAAATTCTCGAAAGTGCCGTGCTGCGGGTTGCGCACCACGCAAATCTCCGCTTCCAGCGGCTGTTCGCTTGCGTTGTAGCAATACTGCACCGTCAGCGGGTTGCTGGTACCGAGATTTGCATAGCCGAAAATGCCGTAGGCGTTGCCGTAGCCGGTATGGGCGACGGTGTTGCCAGCGTCGGTATATTCAATGACGCTGCCGGTGTTGTAGCAATACTGAATCAGGCCGCCTTTGATGTAGCCGATGATACCGGCCGCGCGTTCGCCCTGGGTGCTGTAAACTGTGATGTCGCCCTTGTTCGCGCAGTAGGTGATATAGCCGGCAGTCGCGGCGTTGGACGACGCCGACTGGCCGACAACGCCGCCGATATTGTTTTTCCAGTTGGTCACGGTGATGTCGCCGTTGTTGATGCTGGTGTCCACATAGCCTTTGGCAAAGGTGGAGATATAACCCAGCACACCGCCGACAGCACCGTTTGTGCCGTTGCCGAGCGCACCGCCGGAATTGGAAACGGAACGTGTCGATGTAACGTTAACGCTGCCGTTGTTCACACAGCCGCTGATCACACCGCCGGGGTTGCCGACATTCAAAATCGCGCCTGCAACGCCGCCCACATGGACCACGCCGCCGGTTCCAGTTGCCGAAACAGCAACATTGGAGGTGCAGCCTGCGACTTCACCACCGGCTACGTTTGCCACAATGCCGCCGACATAGCCGCTGTAGATGCTGGCGGTTAGGGTACCGTCGACCGTGAGGTTCGCGACCGTGCCGGTCACATAGCCGAATAAGCCGACGCGGTCGATCGCTTCCGCATCACCGGTATACTGGATACCGATGGTGATTTTGTGTCCAGCGCCGTTAAAGCTGCCGGAAAACGGTGTTTCCTCTGTGCCGATCGGCGCCCAATCGGCTTTGTCCGAAAGATCGATATCCTCGGTCAACATATAGTTTTTATCCGGATTCTCCGCTGCCCAGAGCAGCTCGTCAGCCGTTGTAATCTGGTAAACGTTGTTGACGCTATCCGGTTCGTTTGCTGCCATAGCCGTGATCGTGCCGAGCGCCCCGGTTACCGAAAGCGCTACCATCACGACGGCAAGCATGCCTGTCAAGACTTTTTTAAGGTTCATCAATGCTAGGTCTTCCTTTCATTTTTGTGTGCGCGCACATATAACGCGCGGGGGATTGTTTGTTTTTTGCCGGATGCGCAGGACTCTCTGCGCCTTTCCGTGCATTTTTATTTTAGTCCCGGCTTTTTTGCATCACAACCGGGGTTGTGTTATCTTTTTTATAAGATCTTGTAAACCAAAAGTCAGGGAATATTAAATTTTTTTAACAAAAACACCGTCCGGCAGATGCATCTGCCGGACGGTGATCCGCTGTTTTCTATTTGTTTAAGCTGCCGGGCAGGCGCATTTTCGGCACATCGGGTTCGCTTCCCAGCAGCTTAGGATACCGAAAATGTTTCCATGGAGGCAATGTGGATCAGCTGCACGCGAATGGTGCGAACCGATGCGAAAAATTCGCCGGTTTCTCCCTCTTCAATCAGCGGCGCGAGCCGTGTGCAGCTTTGTCCCACCTGTGAAACGTCGCTGTAATTGATGAATAAACTGAGCACCTTTTCCGCCTTGACCCAATATGCCTCCGCCTGTTGGCAAAAAGAAATCGCCGTGTGCGTATCCCCCGCACGGGCGGCATCCTCAGCCTCTATTAAAAGGTCGTCCATCTGACCGGTATAGTCGTTCACAAAATAAATGCCCGTCGCAGTGATCCCCGCAAGCAGGAGAATAAATGCGAACGCTGCGAATAATCTTTTCATTTTTACCGTTCCTTTTGAATGATAAAGAAATGCTGTTGCCCGTCGGCCGTCATTAAAAAGACGTCCTCCACCTTTAAATGCTTTTGCTTTAACGCTGCATCGACCTGCCCTTTTGTCAGCGCGCCGGCGGTAAATGCCGCTTGTTGCAGTTTGCCGTCGCTGATGACCGTCACCGGCATGCCGGTATGCGGGGAATGGACGTTTAAATCGTCACGTGTCGGCGGGGTCGCTTCCTTTTTTTGCAGCACGCTGAGTTTGCCGTTGGTTTCCATGATGCAATAATCAACGTTTTCGATCTGGAAGCTGCCGGTCTGCCGCAGTCCTTCCAACAGATCGTCGATGGTGATGCGCAGCTTTTTCATCATTTTCTGATCCACCACGCCATTGTGAATCACGATCGACGGTTTGCCGGAAAACAACCGCTTCATCGGCGGGCATTTGAGTGAAATAAAGGAAAGAAAAATCTCCAAAACCACCAGCACCAGAATGGCGATCAGCCCGTTGGTTACCGGCCGGTTTAAATCCTGCATGGGGATGGAGGCGAGTTCCGAGATCAAAATGGTGACCACCAATTCACCCGGCTGCAATTCGCCGACCTGCCGTTTGCCCATGATCCGCATACATAAAATAACGATAATATATAAAACGCCGGTTCGGAAAATGGTTGCGAGCATAACGGATTCCTTTCTTAGCAATTAAAATATTGGTGCGCGTACCGTCGGATGAAAATTCTTTTATTAGCATGTCAAAAAAACTTGAAAGTTATGCAAATGCCGGTTGTAAAAATGTCAAAAATGCGTTAAGATAATATATAGTGCCGCAAATCTAAGGAGGTTATTTTAAAATGCCGATGCTCAATGTCGTTCTGGTGGAACCGGAAATTCCCCAGAATGCGGGAAATATTGCCCGTACCTGCGCCGCCACCGGGGCGCGTATGCATATTATCCGGCCAACCGGGTTTCAGGTGAGTGATAAAAAGTTAAAACGCGCGGGACTGGATTACTGGCACTATATGGACCTGACCTATTATGACAATTTAGCGGATTTTTGCACTAAAAATCCCGGCGAATATTTTTATTTCACCACCAAAGGACGGCATGCGCATTCCGAGATGCACTATCCCGATAACTGTTATTTGTTTTTCGGCAAGGAGACCGCAGGACTGCCGGAAGAATTGCTGGTGCAGCACCCTGACCGGTGCGTGCGGCTGCCGATGCGCGGGGAGATCCGCAGTTTGAATCTGTCCAACGCCGTTGCAATCGGTGTGTATGAAGTGCTGCGGCAATGGGATTATCCCCAGCTTGAAAATTTCGGCCAGCTCACCAAATTCAAATGGGAGGATGCGGCAAATCCCGGCGAATAATTTTGCGGCAAAACGGCATACTGGATTTAAAGGTCCAAAACAGCCGCGCAAAAGCGCCAGATTACCGGGATTTTATCCCGGTTGGCATGAAAAAAATGCGGTGCCGGACAGACGTTTAAAAAAATGCCGAAAAATCACTAAAAAACTATTGACAAACGGACAGGCTTATATTATAATAATCAGGCGTTCAAATTTCAAAACGCCAAACATGGCGGTATAGCTCAGTTGGCTAGAGCATTCGGTTCATACCCGAAGTGTCGTTGGTTCAAATCCAATTGCCGCTACCAAAGATAGCTTCCCGCCTTTCACGGCGGTTGATATAAATAACGCACATGCGGCCCGGTGGTCAAGCGGTTAAGACACCGCCCTTTCACGGCGGTAACACGAGTT